>JACOZA010000008.1 GCA_016181565.1 Candidatus Sungiibacteriota bacterium | reverse complement strand
AACCGATAAACCGGATTTGCGTAAAAATCCCGCAGACCAAGACGAGCTGGCGTTCGCTTTGGTGATTGACTTTCCTATGTTTGAAAAAGGCGCGGACGGCGCGATCCAGCCGGTGCATCATCCCTTCACCACGCCGAACCCCGAAGACATTTCCAAACTCGAGTCCGACCCCCTTGCCGTCAGAGCTTGGTCATACGACATTGTTTTGAACGGCTATGAGATATCCTCGGGGAGCATCCGGATTCATGAGCGCGAACTGCAAAATCGAGTGTTTAAGATACTTGGATTAAGCGACGAGGCCATCCAAAAAAAATTCGGTCACATGCTGGAAGCCTTTGAGTATGACGCCCCGCCCCACGGCGGGTTTGCGCCGGGGATTGATCGCATCGCCATGATTCTGGCGGGGGAGAGGAGTATTTCTGAAGTGATCGCTTTCCCCAAAACCGGCGCCGCCCGCGACCCCATGATGGGAGCACCGTCAGAAATTGATCCCCAACAGCTAAAAGAACTCGGACTCTGATGAGGCCGGCCATCGATTTTGATATAAAACAGGAACGCTTTCAGGGACCGCTCGATTTGCTCCTGGATTTAATTGAGCGCGAAAAATTGCCTATCAATGAGATTTCGCTGGCGGGCGTAACAGATGAGTTTCTGGCAAAGGTTAAAGCGATGAAAGTCGTTGATCAGGAAGCCTTGGCTGAATTTTTAGTTATTGCGGCCCAGCTGATGCTCATCAAATCGCGCTCGCTCTTGCCGCATCTTGAGCTTAGCCAAGAAGAAGAGGAATCCATTGAAGACCTGGAACGTCGGCTTGAGCTCTATCGACGCCTGAAAATACTCGCAGAAGAGATCACGCCGAAATTGACCGCCGGCGGTTTTTGGGAAGCTTTTGCCGCGGTGCTCCGCGCCTTGCCTCAACTGCAAAAGCTCGCGGAAGAAAAACTACGAAAAGTGATATCGCTCGAAGAAAGGATTCGCGACATTCAGCAACGCCTTACCCGCCGCCTGGAACGCGCTTTTTCTGAAATTGTAAAGGGCAGCAAGGAAAAAGTCGACATCATCGTCTCGTTTCTGGCAATACTGGAACTGGCGAAACAAAAACTGGTCACCTTGCATCAAAAAGAATTATTTCGGGATATAATCGTGAAAGCTGAGAACACTAAGTAGCCGCCATGCTGAAATCAAAGATTGAAGCCATTTTATTTATGAGCGGCGAGCCGGTGGGAGCGGCGCGATTTGCAAAAATTCTTGGCGTAAAAATCGGAGCCGTTGAATCAGCGCTCGAGGAACTGAAATCTGACTACGCCGGCCGCGGCATCCGCCTAATCCGGCATAATGATGCCTGGCAGCTGGGCACTGCCCCCGAGGCGAGCGACGCCATCGAGTCACTGGTTAAAAGTGAATTCAGCGATGAACTTTCCAAAGCGGCTCTCGAAGTGCTTTCGATCATCGCCTATAAAGGGCCGCTCACTCGCACCGAAATAGAATACATCCGCGGGGTAAATTCTTCTTTTATTCTGCGGAGTCTCCTCCTCCGGGGATTGATTGAACGGATGGAAAACCCCAAAGATGCGCGCTCCTACCTCTATAGAGTAAGCGTAGACTTCATCAAACATCTCGGACTGGAGAACATCGGAGAACTCCCGGAGTGGGAGTCATTCCATAAAGCGCCGGTTCCTGCTCCCGAAGATGAAAAGAGCATTGAAGCCGACGCCGCCAACCATAATAAAAACCCCGCCGCATGAGCCTAGGGCGCATAGCCTCAAGCATAATTGTTTTCGCAATTTCTCTTTTGGGAACATCAGTATTGATTGTGCGCGAAAGCCAGTCACTGCAGCAGGCGGCAGTGGCGACCGCAGTCAAAATCAGCCCCCACTATGCCGCCGGCATCAGCCTGCCGGCCATTAACACGGACGGAGTAAAAGCCGAATCATTTATTATTACCACCGCCTCCGAAGTAGTACTGAAACGCCAAAACGCCGCAGCCAGAGTGCCGATGGCAAGTCTCACGAAAATCATGACAGCTCTTATCCTCGAAGAACGCGGGGAGAATGCGGTAATTCTGCTGTCTGATCTCGCAAAACGCGCATTACCAAAACAAAGCAGCCTGGCAGCGGGGGAAACCATTACCCAAGAGACTGCGAAAACGCTCCTGCTTGTCGAGTCCGATAATGACGTGGCGGAGGCAATCGCAGCCGCAATCGGCCCGCTCCTTAACCCAGGTCTCGCCCCTCGGGAAGCATTCATACAGGGCATGAACCAGAAAGCCTTGCCGCTGGGTATGGCGAACACACACTTTGAAAATCCCACCGGCCTGGACGGGGCCGCGCACTACTCCACGGCTGCTGACCTGGCCAAACTCTTAGCTTATATCGACAGGCGCTATCCGAACTTTTGGGACGGCACGGCCACGCCTCCCTCGCACATCCAGACCTTATCGGGAAAGAGCTACAAAATTAAAAGTTCGAGTCTCTTGGTCTCCTATCCGGGACTGCTTGGTATTAAGACCGGCCTGACCGATGAGGCCCTGGGGGCGCTAGCGATCAAATACCGTTTAACCGAATTCCCCGAAGATATTTACATAATCCTCTTGCGCTCACCTGACCGCTTTCGTGACGGCGAAACGCTTCTAAATGCGACGCGCCGCGCATTTCAAAGCGCACCAAAATAGTCTATAATGAGCCAAGATATAGGCTTATCATGGGATCTGAACGCGAGTTAATTCTGAATGTCTTGAAAGTCTTCGGCTTGGGGGCTTTTAGCTTTGTGGCGGCGATGGCTTGGACCCCGATCTTGACAAATTTTCTGTATAAACACCGCCTGTGGCGAAAATCGGCGCGCACCATGGCGGCTGACGGCAGCGGGACGCCAATTTTCCATTCACTGCATAAAGAAAAAGAAGTTTCGACGCCGCGCCTCGGAGGGCTTCTCATTTGGCTCACCGCGGTACTCGTCGCATTGCTTTTCTGGGTGATCGCTCTTATCACCAGTTCTCCTATTCTTGATAAACTTAACTTTCTTTCGCGTAATCAAACCTGGCTGCCATTTTTCATGTTTGTAGCAGCGGCAGGGCTGGGCCTGGCGGATGATTTGTTCCAGATCTATGAGCGCGGAAGCTACCGGGGCGGGGGAATGGGGCTCGCCCGCCGCATTGCATTTATAACCCTAATTGCAGCAGCGGGAGCATACTGGTTTTACTTTAAGCTGGATTGGCGAACTATTTATATTCCCTTCCTGGGGGATTTTTATATCGACGGCTGGTACATACCGCTCTTCATTCTTGTAACGCTCGCGACATTTTCCGGCGGGGTCATTGACGGTATCGACGGACTTTCGGGCGGCGTATTTGCGTCAATTTTTGCGGCCTACGGCGGCATCGCATTCTTCCAGGGACAAATTGACCTCGCGACATTTTGCATTGTCACAGCCGGCGCGATCTTGGCGTTCCTGTGGTTTAACATTCCTCCGGCGCGTTTCTATATGTCTGAAACCGGAACCATGGGTTTAACGGTTGCGCTCACCACCGTTGCCTTCCTTACCGATTCGGTAGCCGTACTGCCCATCATCGGGTTTCTGCTTGTCATCGAATCGCTCTCGGTGATAATCCAGTTTGCGTCGAAGCGCTGGCGCGGCAAAAAAATATTCCTGGTGGCGCCCATTCACCACCATTTTGAGGCCAGAGGTTGGCCGGGCCATAAGGTAACAATGAGATTTTGGGTCGTCAGCGTGGTATTTGCCATCATGGGCATGGTAATCGCGCTTATCGGACGCTAAAAAAATATGTACGATCTTCTGGTAAAAAACGGACAAATCATTGACGGAACGGGAAAGCCCGCCTTCAGCGCCGATATAGCCGCCGATCAAGGAACGATCGTAAAAATCGGAAACTTAAGCGCGGCCAGCGCCCAAACGGTCATTGACGCCGCTGGACACTATGTGGTCCCGGGATTCATCGATATTACTAATCATTCTGATGTCACCGCAGCACTCTTCCATACTCCCGGGCTTGATAGTTTGGTTCGTCAGGGCATAACTACCATTATCGGCGGGAATTGCGGAGTTTCTTTAGCGCCGTTGGTAACCGCCGATACCATTCATGCCATTCGCAAATGGGCGCCCACCTCCTCGATTAACGTCAACTGGATTTCCGTGTCGGAGTTCTTAAAAGAAGTGGAAAAAATCCGCCCCGCAGTCAATTTTGGCACCTTGGTTGGCCACGGGACGCTCCGCAGAGGCGTGATTGGGGAGGAACAGCGAGTTTTAAGCCTTGAAGAACTCTCGAGTCTCAAACTGTTGCTAAAG
Source organism: Candidatus Sungiibacteriota bacterium (assembly GCA_016181565.1). Taxonomy (GTDB): domain Bacteria; phylum Patescibacteriota; class Minisyncoccia; order Sungbacterales; family JACQCQ01; genus JACOZA01. Next base: position 2,483 of record JACOZA010000008.1, on the reverse strand, counting down.
ACGGCTATCCGCGAAGGCGCATTCGGGCTGTCTACAAACCTAAGCGCGTCGCATGAAGCGCCCGCGACCCCCGATGAATTAATCGAGATATCTAAAGTTTTAAAATCAGAGGGCGGGATTTATAAAACTCACCTGCGGAACGAAGGCATATCCCTTATCGCCAGCGTCAACGAAGCGCTGCAGATCGCGCATGGCGCTAAAGTCCCGGTATCAATCTCTCACCTCAAAGCTATCGGGAGAAAAGCCTGGCCGCTCATGAAGCGGGCCCTCAAGATGATTGAACGCACCCAAAAGTCTGGCGAAGATGTGATATTTGACGTCTCTCCCTACGCCAGTACTGGCTCACAGCTCTCGGCGCTGCTTTCCCCCTGGGTGCGCGAAGGAGGATTCGGCCATATGATCGAACGCTTGCGTGACCGAAGCATACGCCCCACCATTGTTGAGGATTTAGCCGGGCTGACATTGCATTTCGACCGCATTCGGGTGGCTGAAGCCGAAGACGGCATCAGTCCCGGCAAAACTATCGCTGACTTGGCGATCCGTTCGGGATTAAGCCCAGAGGATACCATGATTGAGCTGCTGGTCGCCAACAGCGGCCGCGTGTCAATTATCGGGAAGACCATCCACCGAAAAAATATCGCGCGGGCAGTGAGAAACGCGACAGCGGTTGTGGCCACTAACGGCAGCGGCTTTTCTGACGTTTCCGATGGCTATCTTTTGCCGCACCCGCGTTCATTTGGCACTTTCCCAAGATATTTTTACCGCTACGTGAATCAAGAAAAGATACTTAGCTGGGAGGAAGCGGTGATTAAAGCCACCTCTTTGCCGGCGCGTTTCTTAGGCATACCCAACCGGGGATTGATCGCCGAGAAATACGCAGCCGATATAGTCGTGCTCTCTCCAGATACTATCCGTGACCGGGCCACGTATGAGAATCCGTATCTCTTCCCCGGCGGCATTCCCTATGTGATTGTGAACGGCGCCGTCGTCGTTTCGGGCGGCGCAATGACCGGCAATCGCCCCGGGAAAGTACTCCGAAGAAAATAAAACAGAGGAAATAGAGGCGCTCTGCTCCCAGGCATCATGTTTTCATTCCGCGGGAAAAGGATAACAGTAATAGGATTAGGGCTGCACGGCGGGGGATTGGGAGCAGTCCGTTTTTTGCTTCGCGAGGGCGCTCGGGAAATTTGTATAACTGATTTACGCGACAGGAAAACGCTGGCGCCGACGATGCGCCGCATCCCTCGACGTTCAAATATTCGCTATGTTTTGGGAAAGCATCGTTTCAAAGATTTTGAGAACCGCGATGCGATAATCAAAAACCCGGGCGTACCTTATTCTTCGCCGTACTTACGCCATGCCCGAAAGCGCGGCATACCTGTTTTAACCGATATCAGTATTTTTTTTGAGAGAGTGGAGCGCCCGATTATCGGCGTTACCGGCACTAAGGGCAAGTCGACAACGACGGCCCTCATCGCTCTGCTTCTGCGATCACACTTCAAGCGCGTTGTCTATGGCGGAAATATTCGCAAATCAGTACTGGATTTGCTAGACGAGGCCCAAAAAGCAGACTGCATTGTTTTAGAACTTTCCAGTTTTCAGCTCGAGGATCTGGCATTGATTAGAAAAAGCCCGCAGATTGCCGTAATAACCTCATTTTCGCCGGATCATCTTAATCGTTACAGAAGCCTGGCGGAATATAAAAAGGCTAAAACATATATCACGCGGTTCCAGCAACCGGGCGACTGCGTGATTATACCCAGGGGGCGGGGACTGCAGGGATTCCTGGCTCACGTCAAAGCCAAGAAAATCCAAGTGGCGGCGGAGTCGAAGCAAAGAGCTTCAATGTCAAAGCTAAATCCCGCCTTAGTGGCTCATATGGCTGACGCGGCCCTGCTCGCGCTGTCTGTCGCCAAACTTCTCAAGGTTCCCCTGTCAAAATGCAAAAGAGCTTTACGAAAATTCAAACCCCTAGAGGGCCGGATGCAGCTTATTCGCGTAAAACGCGGCGTAAGATTTGTTAACGATACCTCGGCCACGACACCCACGGCCGCAGCCGCCGATGTAGCAATTATGGCACGACGGGGAGCAATCATTCTCATTGCCGGAGGAGTGGATAAGGGAGGAATGCCTTTTGGTATTTTAGCGCGCGCGATTGAGCGGCATGCAGCGCGGGTATATTTGCTGCCGGGTGACGCCAGTGATCAAATTACGAGTCATCTAAAAAATGAGGCGCAGAAGAAAGTGACATCCGCAGCCTCCATGGGCGAGGCGGTCCGCAAGGCATTCGGCGCTGCGGAATATGGTGATATCATTCTTTTGTCGCCGGGCGCTGCAAGTTTTAACTTATTCCATCACGAATTTCATCGCGGTAATGAATTTAAGCGCGCGGTGGATAAATTGCCCACATGATCAAGCTGCGATCATTCTTCGCCGATATAGTATTCCTTGCCTTGATAGCGCTTTTCACGGTTAGCGGACTC
>JACOZA010000108.1 GCA_016181565.1 Candidatus Sungiibacteriota bacterium | reverse complement strand
GCGTTCGGGTTTCAAACCCGGTAATATCGTTGGACAACTGCAGCTGGTTGGGGGAAATGAGTGGCTACGGAAACTGGATCTGTATAACCGCGACCGGACAAAGCGAGTACCGAAAGTCATCTTAAATGCGTCACCCGCGATCATGGGCGCATTCCTTAGAGGTTATAACCTCACTGACGGGCTGAAAAAGAATCCATGCACATACGAGTTCAAAAATTTCAAGACAAATTCGGCAACTCTTGCAATGGGGTTGTGGTACCTCGTAGAAAAAACGACCGGACAGGATATAAACCTTACAGTGGAGACTAAAACGGATGGCAGGGTTTTCTACTCTTTGAATATTCTTTCGCCCACGGATAATGTTCTCAAGGAAGAACAGGTGCGAGAGCTTGCAGTAGTTGGCGCTTCGCAACGCGCCATTGCGAGGATGACGGGAATTTCAAGAGGATTCATTCGTAAAATTCAACACGGCGGCGGCGCCTGCGTAGCGCACTACCTCCGGAAAGATCCATTAGAGGTTAAGAAGATTATTGATCTTCCGCGCTATGAGGGGTGGTTCTATGATCTAGAAACGTCGTCTGGGACATTCCATTGTGGCGTAGGGAAAGCTCATGTCCATAACTCTCCGCGCCGCGCCGAAAATTTTGTCACCCGTAAAATCACCAAAGGGGTGGCGCGAATTCTTGCCGGCAAACAGAAAAAAATATTCCTCGGCAACCTTGACGCCAAGCGTGACTGGGGCTACGCGCCGGAATATATGGAAGCCGCTTGGCTTATGCTCCAACAGGAAAAACCCGAGGATTACGTCATCGGCACCGGCGAAACTCGCTCGGTGCGTGAATTTTTGGAGGAAGCCTTTCGCTTAGCCAAAATAAGTAACTGGCGGGACTATGTGGAATTTGACTCGAGGTATCTCCGTCCAACCGAAGTGCCGCTTTTGGTGGCTGATTCGTCCAAAGCCAAAAACCTGCTCGGTTGGCAGGCGAAAACGCGCTTTCGCGACCTTGCACAGATAATGCTGGCGGCCGACTGTAAAAGCGAAGGCGCAGTCCTTGAGATATGAAGCTTATAAAGCGAAAAGCCCAGCTGGGTGTTGGCGGGAACCCCATAACGCCCCTCGCCGGCGGGAACCCCATAACGCCCCTCGCCCGGCGCCTGGTCCTCAAAGTTCTTGATTCGGGTCGCGTTTCCTACGGCCCGTTTTTGGAGCGTTTTGAAGAAAAGTTCGCTAAGCTCCACGGCCGCCGTTTCGCCGTAACCGCCAATAGCGGGACCTCGGCCCTACAGATAGCCGTGCATGCCTTAAAGGAGCTCGGAGGCTGGCGCGACGGCGACGAAATACTTGTTCCGGCTCTGACTTTCATCGCCACACCCAACGTCATCCTGCAAAATCAAATGAAGCCGGTTTTTGCGGATGTTGACCCGCGCACTTATCACATCAACCCGGCGGAAATAGAAAAACGCATCACCAAAAAAACGCGGGCCATTATGCCGGTGCACCTTTTCGGCGTATCGGCGGAGATGAAACCAATCATGGCCGCGGCCAAGAAATACAAGCTTCGCGTCATTGAAGATTCGTGCCAAGCCATGGGTGTGAAACACCGTGGCCAGCCAGTCGGCTCCGCAGGCGACATCGCCTGCTTCTCAACCTATGCCGCGCACCTCATAACCACCGGCGTGGGAGGCAGCCGAAGTCATGGAACGGAGATTCCGTTTCCTCACTGTTGGCTATAGCTACCGCCTGACCGAGTTTGAGGGGGCGCTTGGCCTTGCCGGTCTCGCCGATCTTAAAGCCAATATCAGCGCCCGCCAAAAAAACGCCGAGCGGTTACTGGCGGGATTAAAATCTTTTGAACGGCACTTACAACTGCCGTGGTGGCCGGAGCATTCGGAGCATGCTTTTATGATGTTCCCTATCGTGGTTAGAACAAGACGAATAAGCCGGGATGGTTTAACCGCCTTTCTGGAATCATGGAATATAGAGACTCGCCCCCTTTTCCCGGTATTAAACCAGCCGGTGTACCGGCGCCTTTTCGGGGACCTTGAGCCGAAATATCCGCTGGCTACATTCGCTCGCAAAAACGGCTTCTATATTGGCTGCCACCCGACTATGTCGGAGAAAGACCTAGATTACATCCTCGCCGTGTTTCAAAAGTTTTTCAGCGCCTATGATTTTTCAGGCGAGAGCAGTTTGGCGTAAAGTTCAAGATATTTTTCGGCCACTCGCGACCAATTCATCCGTTCGGCAAATTTGAGGGAGTTTTTGGAAAACTCATGACGCAATTCAGGCGAACCGAGTATTTTTAAAGCCGCCTCGGCTGCAGCTTCGGGATCGCGGGGTCTAACCAAAAAACCGTTATGACCATTCCATACC
>JACOZA010000007.1 GCA_016181565.1 Candidatus Sungiibacteriota bacterium | reverse complement strand
TGTCCTTGACCATGGAGATTTTCTCCTTGGGCACGCCGGCCTGACCAAAACGCTCGATGATGTGAGTGTCCACCCCCCACGTCATGGGACTGACAAAGTCTTCCGGGGGCGGGGGCGTAAACGATGAGCTTATCTTTAACAGCTGCGACACGAATGAAGTCGGATCGTTCGGGATCCAGTTGCCCATCACGATGCGGCCGCCCGGTTTTGTGACCCGGACCATCTCCTTGGCTACATCGAAAGGCTTGGGAGCAAACATGGCGCCGAATACAGAAAGGGTCAAATCGAACGAATGGTCGCTGACTCCTTGCAAATTACACGCATCTCCCTCTTGAAATGTCAGATTCGCGAGGCCCGCCTCGAGAGCCCGTTTGTTCCCAGCGTCAACGAGGTTCTTGGCAATGTCTATGCCAACAACTTCAGCCCCCAAAAGGGCAAGCGGAATCGCCGTGGTGCCATCTCCGCAGCCGAGGTCCAAAACCCGCACCGGCGGCGTTATCTCGAGAGACTTAACAAGCGCTTCGCCAGATTGACGCATGAAGGCGGCAATCTCGGTAAAGTCGCCTTTCTCCCACAACGCTTTGTTTGGATTCATATTTTTACCTTAAATAATTATAAAATTTTCTATTGGGACATCAACTGCTTCATTTCCTAACTGGTGGTAATGGTGTCCCGAAGTTAGAACCTAGACGGCTGACTATCTGGACTCTTAATGTTGATCTCTATTGCCATAATTATTTCAGGACTTCGTAGTGAAGCTCGACCAATCCGTCTTCGAGATTTCTTGAGTCCAATAATTTAACGCTTTTCTCGAATATCCCTCCCTCAAATGGCTTCATTCCTTGACCAAGAATTAGTGGGTGTACAGAAAAGAGAATTTCGTCAATCAGATTGGCTTCGAGAAAAGCAGTACTTGTACGTGTTCCTCCTGCAATCAAAACATCAGCGCAACCTTTTTCTTTTGCAAGTTCGACCGCGGCGATAGGAGAAGTTGCAGAGAGCACATTCGTGATTTTGGGATCAGGCTTACTTGTCAGAATAATATTTATCACTCCATCCACCGTATAGATTGTTCCCTGATACTGCTCAAAAGTTCTTTTACCAACCACGAGACAACCGGCTTCTTTTGCTCGGTTCTTGAAAAGAACCTCGTCAGCAGGGGCTACCCAGTCCGAGTCGCCGTTTGGCTTTGCAATAAAACCATCCACTGAAATTCCTAAATGAAGTGTGATTTTCATATGGTTCAAGGTTGGTAATTTAGCGGAGGCGGGAGCCTGCCTGCTGGCAGGCAGGTTTAGCGGCAAATTCTTTTAATCCCCAGCACTTCTCAAGTCATCGGGCTCAAACATAAGAACTACGGACGGTTCTAGGGCAAGTGGACAATGCTCAACACCTTTCGGAATTCTTACACCTTCTCCTTCTTCTAGGACTATATCTCCGCTTCTAGTCTGAATATTAATCCTACCTTTAAAAACAAGAAAAAGTTCATCAGTATTACCAAACTCCTATTAACTCCTCAGATACCTTATTCAAGTTGAATTTTTCCATGGCATGAGAAATGCGACAAACGTTTATAAATCCTTTTTGCATTTTCCAAACTGGCGGGGTGTCTAGAATTCTAACTTTTTAATGAGAGAACGTTAAAGGGCTTCGTGGTACTCGCTTTAACTGCTTAATTTAGGCGTCTAGGTCTCAGCCAAAACGGCGTCCATAAACATCTGTCCAAATTCAGTTATTCTTATAATTCCTTGGACGGTTTTTATTTCTACTCCCTCTCTTCCCTTCACACTCTCTCTTATCTTATTAATGAGTTTATGATCCTCCAATGGTTTGTAGATATCTTTATGGATATAAGACTCTTGGAAAGAACCAACTGGGCAAGAGATTATACTAAGCCTTTCAAGATTACTTAAATACGATGGCGTTAAGTCTGGATACGCGAGGGCAGCCTTTTCTCCCAAAAGAGTAAAATTCGTCATAAAGTATACATGGCCAGTATCGTCTCCCGTTTTTGATTTTACTTGTATGTCGAGCTTCGGTAAGACAGTTTCTTTTGCAATTAATTTAACTAAACGCGCTTCATCTGGTGAAAGTTCAGAAATTACATTAACAAAAGAGGGATGTGCTTTTTGGACTTTTTCTTTGTCCATCGCGTTCGCTAGTAAGTTGATGAACATTTGAGATAGATCGTCGTTATCGTGTACATACTTGTATTTTTCCAGCAATGGACCTACCACTTGAAGCTTTGGAACCACAATATTTTCTGGGGGCGTTTTTGCCAACCTCTTTTCTAATCGCATCTTAAGGTTCTCTCTTATGGATTCGTATCCATAAACCATTGCTGCAATCGGCGACAAAGCAACATTGATAGCGCCTCCGAGAGTTTTAAGAGCCCTACCAATTTCTTGGGCGACAGGCTGCACCGCATCTTGATAAACAGGAGTCGCTTTTACAATTTCTGCAGCTGCTTTTGCAACCGCATCGATTTCGTCTTTGTTTGGCATGTTTTTATATTTCTGGGTCGCTGACTCACCTCGGTTGAGGCGATCCCTCGATAAAAAAGTTAGCAAAACTTAATTAATAATCAATGAATCCCGCAACATAAGTTTTAATGTTTTTCTGCCTTTTGTTGTTTTGAAATATAACTCTCTTCTTTTAGCATCTTTTTTGCTTTTATACGCCTCATAGAATACAAGATCCCATGGGCGATAAGGCTTTGTCGATTGAATCAAACCGCTATTATGTCTTTTCAATCTTAGTTTCAAATCTTCGGTATATCCAATGTAGCTTTGGTTATAACTTTTGCTTTTTAGATAGTACACATAAAACATTGTGGTACTTTTATGATTCAGGGCGACCAGTACCAGAATAAATTCGGTACTGGTCAGCCCCGAACCGAACTCTGTTCTGGTTCGGGGCAGAGGGTAGAGGATTCGAACCTCTGAGGGGATTGCGTTTGTCTCTTCGCCAAACCCCGGGGATGCCTTCTATTTTTATCACTTAAGGTAAGCATCCCGCAAAGAAGCAGTGCTTCTTTGCCCAACCGCATTTTTTACCCCGCACTAAAATTTGACCGCGGAAGCGGGAGGATTCGAACCTCCGATACCGTTTCCGGTATAACGGTTTTCGAGACCGCCCCATTCAACCACTCTGGCACGCTTCCAAGTTTTTAGTGCGGGGCGAGTGCGGCGCATTAGTCCGCTCTGCCAACCCTCCCCTTTCCGACGGATGGCCGCTCCACGAATAAAACAACGTCAAACTTAGCACTATCAGACGGATTTTTCAATTAACTCCGCAGAGCAGATTGAGTCCTGTTGCCTCGTCGTATTCGCGCTGCATTAAACCATCCAGGACGGTGAGATGAATTTCGCATGCTCCCGCAACCACGATGCGAAAAATGTGCCCGCCGAAGGCGGAAAAATCGCGCTTCGCAAAAACACCGTGCAGGTGGATAATCGGCTGCCCCTCGAGCATGGCGACATTCCCCACGAGTGAGAGGATTTCAACATCGTAGTTCGTCGCTCTCTTCTCGTACTCCTTGGTCTCCAGATTATAAAACGCGATCTCGAGCGACTCGGCCGCGCCGAGCCCCGCCAAATGCCCCGCCCGGATATTTTCACTCACCAAATACTCGCGGAGGCCCGAGAGCACTTCTTCGCCGCGGTTCCACGCCAGAACATGCGTATTGTTTGCCTGATGAATCACGCGCATGCGTAGAAGAATAACCGATAGCGGGGTGAAAATCAAAAACTCCCCATATGGGGAGTTTTTGATGTGTTACGAAAACCGACCTTTGGTTCTAGTCCGCTCGTAAAGAGCGATGAACTAGCTAGAAAATCGCTCCAGCGCCGCAAAGTTCTTCACTTCGCGACGCAAGAGATAGCGCAGCGCGCGGCGCAAGTCTCGGAGCACGAGAATCCCCAAGAGAACCGACGCGCCGAATAAAAGCTGCGGGATGAATCCGGTTTTGGCGACCGCGCTAAGGACGTAAGAAACCATCGCGCCCATGCCGCCGGAAACGGCCGCCGTCGCGTTGGCCGCCACAAACCGAATCGACACATACTCATGGATACCGGTTAAGAGCAGTGCAAACGCCCCCAGCTGCAGGACGATCGCTGGAGCCATGCGCTTCATGAACCAATAAAAATAAACTTGGCGCATGATGCGGTCTGTTAAAGACTGATTCTTCGTCTCTCTCGTGTGCGTCATAGAGTTTCTCTATTTGTTACAAATGTCATTTTTTCTGCTTTCTCCCTATTAGAACCTTCCTTATCCTCGAATAGTTTCCTAAAAGCTTTCCTGGCCCGATACAGCTTCATTTTAATGGCGGCGATGGTTGTCTCTTCTTCCTCGGCAATCGTCTCATAGGCCTTATCCTCCAAATAATGCTTGCGCAAGAGCCGCGCGAGATTTTCCGGCAACACCTCGAGCGTTCGCTCGACAAGTACCTTCATCTGAACCGTGCTCTCGACGTCATCCCCGTCAGAAATGACTGTGGCAATCATCGTGTCTCCGTTTGCTTCCTGGTTTAAGCCGCGTTTTTTCAGCCGCTGGTAGTGCGTAAAAGAGGTGTTTAAGACAATCTTGTAGGCCCAGCTTTTAAACTCTATGTCTTCCTGCTTCACGAAACGGTGGGCGTTCTTGTAGATCTTGACGAACGCTTCTTGGACGATATCTTCCGCGTCCTCCCGCCGATGGACTACGCGCATGGCCGCCCGGAGGAACGCCTCCTGGTAACGCCCAACCATAATCGCAAACAATGCCGGATTTTCTTGCGAAGAAGCCAAAAGAACCTCGTCCTTGAGTCCATTATCGCCCGTCGGCGAGCCGGTCTCATCGAGGTCCATTTTGCTTTGAGAAACGTATCTTTGATCCAAAGACATGTGCGAAATGTGCGGGGGGTTTACGCTCTCTATGTACTACAACAGAGGCCTTGCGTCAAAGGTTTCTCCCCGGCCGCTGGCCCCATCGTGACTCACGGCGAAGAAGAAACCAAACGTTGATGGGCTTTTGGGGCGCGGACTCTTTAAGAACCCAGCGCCCGTAAATTTCCCCGGGGTCAGTTTCCCCCGCCGCGCATGAGTTTGCCGGGCCGCTGCAGATACATTCCCCGCAAAGTTTTGGTGGAAAAGTACACCGCCAGAAAAAAATTGAGCGCCAGCGCCTGATTGACCCACATGAACCACCGCGTCTGACTGGTAACCGGACCCAGATAGGTCGCGACGGCGTAATATTCGAAGACCGCCGATGCCGCAACCGAAATTAATACGTTCAGTATCGCAACCCACAACTGGCGCGGATTCGCAATCCCCGCAAAAAAGCCGACGAAAAGAATGGCAAAGAGCGAAACATAGACTGTCACAGGCAAGAGATCAATGAAGAACGGGAGTGTCACGATCATCAACGCTCCTCCCAGCATGAAAAACCGACGCACAGCATCGCCGTAATAGTGTGCCACCATTGAGCCGGACGCAGGTTGTTCCGAAGGGATATTGAACTCCATACAGAGTCGCGCCCCGCTGATTCAGCCCAGAAGACGCCGGTAACTTGGAAACCGCGAACAAATCGGCAAGCGGGCACACCAGTTTTCGAGACCCCAGACGCGGCCCGCGCGAATCGCAGCCAAGAAAGCGAGTGTCAGAGCGTAGACGATATGTTCATCCACGATGTAGGCATGGGGGTTGGGGTAAGGATACTGCAGTATCGGAAAATAATAGAGCAGCATCAGCCCCGCTCCCAATATCGAAGACAACCTGACAAAAATTCCCAAGATTAGCGAAACGCCCAGGAGCGTTAATCCCCACTCGTTCACCAGATTCACGATCGGAAGAATTCCCGGCTGGAGAAACCAGTTGAATAAAGCGGGGAATGTTTTTGCGCCCCTTAAGTAACCGGCCGCCGACCACTGCGGATCCAGTATTTTAGTAATGCCGGCATAGAACATCATCCATCCCAGCGAAACGCGAAGAAGGAATAGCGTCAGTGAAGAAAAGATAGGCATACCTCTAGTATATATTACTTTGTCATTTATTTTTATTGTCTAACGCGAAAAATCGGGATCCTACTTTAGCCACTCACGCGGCGCTAACGGCCAGCCGCGGAGAAACAGCAGTGCCAAGGGAGCCCCCCAGTTCGCCCAGCGCTCGATAAAGTCCCATATCGTCTCGCCCACAATTGGCCTTAAGAGAGCCGTCCAGAAGCCCCAAATAGCCGCCCAAAGAAGCGCAATACGAATCGGCTTCACCAGGACCAAAAGCGCGACGAGGAGATCCATAACACCTACCCAGAAGAGAGTGGCGACCGCCGCCTCATGGCTGACCGGCAAAAAATATTGGACCCAGCCAGCCCACTTCGGATTAAGGTTAAGAAGCGCAATCACGCCGTGCCCGACAAATTCGCCGGCAACGGCGACGCGCAAGACCCACTCTATCGTTCTTGAGTTATTCATATATCTTATTAGAGGTAATTGTAATGCATTTCTCCTCGACCGCTAGAGAAATATTTCAAACTTTTGCGCCCGGCTGCTCTTCTCTGTCTCTTGTGTGCCAGAGATATATCGAGATGGAAAAAAGCACCGTGGTGGACAGTGCCGATAACAGGCAGTACCCGCACAACGCCTTAATCACGAAAACCTGGAGATATACAAACCGGAGTGATGCTAAAAATCCTGCCGCAGTGATTGCGACAAGAGTCAAAAGGGTACTTCTTTTTGGAGAATCGAGATACATAAAACCCAAAAGGAGCAGCACAAAATAATAGATCGCTCCGAGAAGGGCGATCGAGACACCCCCGATTGCCGCATACGGGCTTGTTGTCACCGCCTCGCAACCGTTGAGAAGTGAGCACTCTACCGGCGTGCCGTTGTAGTACTTAGCCGCCAAATAGGCCGCGTCCAAAAAGCCGAGACTCGCGAAGACTAAAAAGAGAATGGAGAGTAATTTTTTGTTCGTCACTTTTGTGGCGCGCGAATGAGGGCGTCAAAATCCGCCAGACTCCGCGGATTCTGGATGCGCTTGCCGTTCAAGAAAAAAGACGGCGTTCCGTCAACCCCCGCTTTGAGACCGCTGGCGGCATCGCTGTCAATTCGTTCTGCAATCTCGGGAGCATCGAGATCATTGCGAAATTTCCCCACGTCAAGTTTCAACGCCTCGGCGTAACCCGCCAAGATATCCCGGGCATTCGGCTCATCCGACCACGCCGATTGATGCTCGAAAATCATGTCATGCATCTCCCAGAATTTACCTTGGAGAGCCGCAGCTTCGGAGGCGCGGGCGGCCAGGTCGGCATTGCGATGAATCTGGCGCAAAGGAAAGTGCCGATAGGCAAAAAGCATATCCCCCGCATGCCGCTCCGCGAGAGCCTTTAGAATCGGATAGTATGAGCTACATGCCGGGCACTGGAAATCGCTATATTCGATAAGCGCCAATCCTGCGCCCGGATTGCCTTTTGTGTGATCCCTCGGCCCAACCGGCTGAACCTCCTGCCCCGCTTGAGGCGCGGAGCGAGTTCTTGAGCCCACATACGCGACGCCGACACCAAGAACAAG
>JACOZA010000006.1 GCA_016181565.1 Candidatus Sungiibacteriota bacterium | reverse complement strand
TGAAAAATATTAAAATAGACTTATGATAAGAGACATACGCGCACACAGTGGGCCTATGAAGCGATCGGGAATGCATCTTCAGCGATCGAGGATCCGCCGCCGGGTCTTTTTTTTCGTGCTCTGGCTCGCCATCGCTGCCGCAGGGATCTTTGGCGTCTTTCTCTTCTTTGTGCTCCAGGACTTACCCGACCCCACACGCCTCACGGAGCAAAACGTTTCCCAGTCGACAAAAATATATGACCGCACCGGAACGGTCGTGCTCTACGACGTCCACGGCGACGAGCGGCGGACGGTTGTTCCTTTTGATAGATTCCCGGAACGCTTGCGGCAGGCAACTGTCGCCATTGAAGACGCTGATTTTTATAACCATCGCGGCCTCGACTTTCGCGGAATCTTACGGGCGCTCTATGTTGATCTGGTCTCGGGGAACATCCGTCAGGGCGGTTCAACCATCACCCAACAACTTGTGACAAACTCACTGTTAACCAGGGGCCGTTCCCTAAGAGAGAAAGTTTTGCGTAAAATCCGGGAAATCGTGCTCGCAATTATAATCGATTCGCGCCTCTCGAAAGATGAGATTCTGGCTCTTTACTTAAACCAAATCCCTTACGGCTCCCAGGCCTACGGCGCTGAAGCGGCCGCGGAAACTTACTTTGGCAAAAGCGTTGAGAATTTGACGCTCCCGGAGTCAGCGCTTCTCGCGGGAATCCCGCGCGCGCCCTCTTACTACTCGCCCTACGGTCCGCATCTCGACGAGCTCCTGCAACGGAAGGACTTGGTGCTTGATCGCATGGCTAAACTGGGATACATAACGCCCGAGGAAGCGGCTAAGACCCAAAAAGAACCTCTGGCGTTAAAAAGGCTAAAACAGAACATTCTGGCACCGGGATTCGTTTTCTATATCCGAGACTACCTCCGTCAGACCTACGGCGAAGAATACGTGGAGCGAGGAGGACTAAAAGTCATAACGACGCTGGATTGGAAGCTGCAGCAAACCGCCGAAGAGGTGGTGCGAAATGGTGTCGAGCGAAACAGCAAACTCATCCAAGCCGAAAACGCGGCCCTCGTCGCCATGGATCCAAAAACTGGCGAGGTTTTGGCGATGGTCGGCTCAAAAAATTATTTTGCGGACCCGGTGCCGGCGAGCTGCGCCCCGGGAGTTAATTGCCGGTTTGATCCGCAAGTGAACGTTACACTCCGCAGGAGACAGCCCGGCTCGGCCTTCAAGCCCTTTGTCTATGCGACGGCGCTCGCCAAGGGCTATACACCCGATACGATCCTCTTCGATGTCCCCACGGAATTTAATTCTTCTTGCAATCCGGACGGAACCGCGCCCGCCGGCGTTGACCCGCGGTCCTGCTATTCGCCGGGAAACTACGACGAGAAATTCCGCGGCCCCGTAACGGTCCGTAGCGCTCTTGCTCAATCATTGAACGTCCCCTCGGTTGAGCTTCTCTACCTTGCGGGCGTGGATGATTCGATCCAGACAGCGGGCCGGCTTGGGATCACCAGCATAAAACCCGATCCGTCGCGCTATGGCTTGGCGCTTGTCTTAGGCGGCGCCGAGGTCACGCTTCTCGACATGGTACATGCCTACGGGGCTTTTGCCCGCGAAGGCGTGCAAGCCCCCAAAACCAGTGTCCTCCGGGTCGAGGATGCCGATGGAAACGTACTCGAAGAGAAAAAGGAGGTGAGCGGCCAAGTGCTTGATCCAGAAATTGCCAGGACAATCAATGGCATCCTCTCCGACAACGACGCGCGCCAGCCTGTCTTTGCGCCGCGTTCTTCTCTTTACTTTCCCGATCGCGCCGTGGCGGCCAAAACCGGTACCACGCAAGATTATCGCGACGCCTGGACGATCGGCTATACTCCCTCGCTGGTGGCCGGAGTTTGGGTTGGAAATAACGACAATAGCCCCATCCAGCAAAAGGGGTCCGGGGTTCTTGCCGCGGCTCCCATTTGGCGGGCCTTTATGGACGCGGCACTGGAGCATACGCCGCCGGAGCAATTTACGAGGCCCCTGCCCATCGAAGCCGATAAGCCAATTTTAAAGGGGCTGTGGGAGGGCGGACGCGCGGTGGAAATCGATCGTGTATCGGGAAAACTTGCTACTCCGGAAACGCCGGATGAGTTCCGTCAGATGATTGCCGCGGGAGAGCCCCACACCATCCTTTACTGGATTAACCGCAACAACCCACGCGGTCCCGTTCCGGAAAACCCTGGAGACGATCCGCAGTTTCGCAACTGGGAAACAGCCCTCCAGAAGTGGCTCGAGACGCACCCCGTCGGTCCGCAACCGGTAATTCCCACTGAGTACGACACGATCCACACCGAAGCCAACCGGCCGAAACTCTTCGTCAGCGCGCCCGCTCCTGGCGATGTGGTACAAGACGGGAAGGTACTTGTCGTCAGGCTTTCTTTTGAGAGCGTATTTCGCGCGAAAGAAATTGATTTTATCTGGAACGATGAAATAAAAAGGACGGTGCTTTTTCCGCAGTCCCCTCTGGAAATCAGCCTGCCTGTCAGCAACGGCGCCGCCGGGGACGCGGTTCTAAAAGTTCGTGCGGCTGACGAGTTTGGAAATAAATCAGAGACGGCAATACCGATCGTCGTTACGCCGTAAAGCGGAGCGTGGTAACCCCCATGCCTTCCAGCGCCTTCAAAATGCCGCTCCGAAGAATATTGAGTTCGCTGGCCGCCGCCCTGCTGGTTAAATGAATCGTTGCCGTATTGCCGGAGCGGAGAGCTGACTTCACGGAGTCACTGGCGGGGTGGCGCCGCTTTTTCAAGAAACCCCTCACCTTTAAAAGGAGTTTAGTGTCGCTGTAGACGAGTTCGCTGGCGCGGTGCGCGTAAGATTTGTTTTTGATGTCTTCCCCCAAGTGCCGGAGCATAATCGAGCGCTCAAATCCTGAGCGGCATTATGATTGAGAAAAATGACGGGTTTGATTCGTCCTTCACCACGGTTGGCCGCGTTTCGTCGCTAATGCCCAAGAAAACAGTTTCTGACTCGATAGCGTCAATAGCGTCTGATAAGTAGCGGTGATTAAAACCGACGTGCCCGCTTTTCCCCAAAACTTCCGCCTTCATCTCTTTAGTGTGCTTCCCCACATCAGGATTAACAATTTCGAGGATCAGGCGGTCTTTTTGATAGGAGAGAAGAACATCGTTTAACTTACTGGCAAAAACACTTGTTAAGCGCGTCCCAACCAGAAGGTCGGTTTTTAAAGCCCGGACGGTGGTGGAGAATTCTTTGGGCACCAAGTTTTTGTAGTCGGGGAAGGCGCCTTGGATCAGCTGTGTGATAATTTGTGTGTTCCCGATATTTATCTGCACCTGATCTTTATTGAATAAAAATTTTACTTCCCCGCTGGTAACGCTAATAATTTTCACAAGCTCCTGCAGCGGGCGGAGCGGGATAATAAAATGAATCTCTTTATCTCCCTCGAAGGCGGTGGTGCGCTCCTCGGCGAGTCTGAATGAATCTGTGCCGGCAAAAACCAGGTGGGTTTTTTCAGTACGGATATGTAAACCGCTAATCTCCGGTTTGAAATCAGAGATGGTAATAACCGGCAGGATATGCGAGAGTATTTTAAAAAGAACCTGGTCTTGAATTTGTATTCTGTTGCCTTGCTTTACGGCCGGGAGAATCGGGAAGTCCTTTGTGTCCATTCCGTAAATCTCGGATTTTGTGAACTCCGTCTCGATATAAAGCTTATTGTTTTTTTCTTCTAAGGATATCTTCTCGTCTGGGATGGTCTGGAGTATTGAAGAAAGAATGCGCGGCGGAATGGCGATCACTCCTTCTTTAGTTACTTTCGCTGGAATAGTTACCTCTATACCAACTTCTAAATTCGTCGCTTTAAGAATAATCTTCTGACCATCAACTTTTAATAAAATATTCCCGATAATTGGTAAAGAAGGGTTTTTCCCAGTGAATCTTTCTACGACACTTACCGCGTCTTTAAGTGTTGAACGAAGGCAGGTAACAACCATGAATATTTATATATATTACTTACTACTATTGCAGCTGTGTAAATGTGGAAGAGTTTAATAAATTATTGTAATAGAGAGCACTTTTTGGATTGTAAGTTTTTATAACCTGTGAATAAAAAAGTTATAAAAAACATAAACTTCTAATGGGGGCAAAAAAGATATCAATAATTTCAACCAAAACTTTCAACTTCTGCAGTCTTTATAAACAGTCTGTCACCCGCTGTACATTTTCTCCCTAATAATCCTAAGTTCTTCTTCTAATAGAGAATTATTTTTCAATTCCTGCACAATTTTCTTGCAGGCGTGAATAACAGTGGTGTGATCTTTTTTCCCCAGTTTCTCGCCAATGAAAGGAAACGAGTTCTTTAGATCTTCACGCAGCAGGTACATAGCAACTTGTCGCGGGTGTACCACCTCCTTCCGCCGACTGCGATCAATAAGCTCTTTCTCGTTCAGATCATAAAATTCGGACACCACTTTAATCACTTTTTTAAAAGAAGTGAAACGGCGCGGCTCTTGAGTGGCGTGAGAGAGTATTTTTTTTGTTTCTTCGAGTGAAATGGGATTATTCGACAGCTTCGAACTGATAATGATGCGGTTTAAGGCGCCCTCCAACTCGCGAATGTTTGTTTTAATGGAATCCGCGATATACCAAAGCGCTTCTTCGGGCACCGGGACGCCTTTTTGTTCAGTTTTATTCTTTAAAATCATCATTCGCGTCTCGCGGTCCGGGAGACCGATATCCGCAATCATCCCGCCCTCAAAGCGAGACCGGAGGCGCTCCTCTAGGGTGGGAATAGACTTCGGCGGACGGTCTGACGAAACCAGGATTTGCTTCAGAGAGACGATACCTTTCTTTCAAGCGACCCATCCCCTGACTGGAGAGCGCCTCCACCACTTCCCCCATGAAGCGCTCGGTGGGTACATAAAGAACGCGGCGCTTGGGGTTTTGTTTTAAAACTTCATTTCCCACCGCCTGGATAAGATGAGTTTTACCGAGTCCCACCCCCCCGTAAATAAAGAGCGGGTTGTACGCTCCGCCAAGGTTCTTAATGACCGATTGAGTCGCGGCGTGCGCTAACTCGTTGAACGAGCCGACGATGAAATTTTCAAACGTATAGCGTGGGTTGAGGTTCGTCTCCGGATCGATCGCGACATCGCGCAGGGAATACTCTTCATCAGCTGGCTGCGGGATGCCAACCGAAACCTCGAGCGCCCGGCGTTTATCATGGCCCGCGCGCTTCCGGTGCTCTTCTAGGGGCTTATACTGCCCGATGACGTACTGAATATCTTTGACTTCGTGATTTAAGTTTCGAACCGCGCGGAGAATAAATTTATGGTACTTGCTCTGCAGCCACTCTTTCGCGAACCCGTTCGGCACGGAGAGCGTCACAACCCCGTCCCGCAGGTCGGCAACGGCTGTATGTTTGAACCACGTAATGAAGTTAGCCCGAGTGAGGCCTAACTCAATCTCGGAAAGGGCGCTGTGCCAGAGTTCATCGTGGGTCATGGTGGGTCGGGGTCCGTAAGGTAGTTATCATTATACGAGCCGCTCAAAGAATTGAAAGGGACGACAAGTTTTTGATTTTTGTGGATAACATGTGCATGAAATGTGCAAGCGGAATATGTGCTATTATTAGGAGCATTATGTCGACAACCTACCAGCCCAAAAAGAGAAAGCGAGCAAAAACTCATGGCTTTTTAGCTCGTAAGCGACGCACATCCGGCCGGAATGTCGTCAAGCGACGACGCAGAAAGGGAAGAAAAGCCCTGGTGGTGTAAAATTTTTCATGGCGCTGCGACGAGCCGAAAGATTGCGGAAAAAAGGAGATATTAGAAACGCCTTCCGGCGATCATTTCGGTACGAGAGCGCGCTTTTTGTCGTTCATGTTCACAAAAAGCGCAACTTGCCCGGACGCGTGACAGTCATCATCTCGAAAAAGGTTTCTAAAAAAGCAACCGAACGGAACCGGCTGCGACGATTTATCAGCGAATGGCTCCGCACATCCTTTCGCGTCGGCACTCGCTCTATAGATTGCGTCCTGACGCTGAAGCCCGGGGCCAGCATGAGCCCGAAGCGAATTCTTTTGGCGGAGTTATTAAAGTTCGGGAGCGCCATACATTGAATGATGACTGCTGTATTAGTCTTTTGCGTCCGATTCTACCGGCACTACTTTTCGCCGGTGCTTCACGAACTCTCTATGCCGGTCGGCGGCTGCCGGTATTATCCTTCTTGCTCAGAGTATGCAATTGACGCGCTCCGTCAATATGGACTTTGGCGCGGGAGCAGGTTGTTGGCGCGTCGGCTCGCGAGATGTCACCCCTTTGCGGCCGGCGGCTACGATCCGCTGCGACCCAATCTTTAATAATTATGACGGCACTCTATAACGCGCTTTTCTATCAGCCGCTTGTCAATTCGTTAGTCTTTTTATATGAGACCTTGCCGTACCAGGATCTGGGGCTTGCCATTATTGGTCTGACAATCTTTATTAGGGCGCTTCTCTACCCCTTCGTGGCGAAGTCGCTGCGGGCGCAAAAAGCGCTTTCGGAGCTCCAGCCGGAAATCCGCGCACTTCAAGAGAAATACAAGGACAAAAAAGAAGAACAAGCAAAACAACTCATGGAGCTCTACCGCACGCGCGGCGTGAACCCCGTCTCGGGGTGTCTGCCGGTGCTCATCCAGCTGCCGCTGCTCTTTGCGCTCTATCACGTGTTTTCCAATATCACCAATCCAGAGGCGCTCAATGCGCTCTATGGTTTTGTGCCGCGCCCGGAATTCATCAATTCGATGGCGTTCGGCTTCTTAAATCTGGCGGAACCGAGCATTCCACTCGCGATTCTCGCGGGGCTTTCGCAGTTTTTACAAGGCTACTTGATGCCGCGGCATGCCGCGGGCGCGGGCGGCGAGTCGCAGTTTGCGCACGCGATGCAGACGCAGACGATTTACTTTTTGCCGATTGTCATTACTGTCATCTCTTTTAAATTTGCCGCGGCACTTCCTCTCTACTGGACCGTGTTAAATATTATAGGAATTTTACAGCAAGAAGGGTTCTTTCTTAAAAATAAAAAAGAGCGCGCCCCGAAATAGACAACTGCAAATTTTCTTGGTAGCCTACGGTTCGACGGGCCTGCCTGTCGGCAGACAGGCTCACCGCCGGATGTGACGTGAGGGATGGTTCGACAAGCCTGCCTGTCGGCAGGCAAACTCACCACAAGTTGTGATGAGCGAAAACGCCTTTGCGTATAACAGTCCCATATTACAACGCTCGTCCCGAGCCGCAGTCGAGGGACAGCAAGGCTTTTGCCGATTGCGCTTATTTTTATTGTATGCTGCCGACTGAATATCCCAACGTCATAGGCGACGAAATCAAGAAACTTGCAAACTTTCTCGATCCCCGGGCGGAGGTGCAGATTGACGAGTCACTCTACTTCGGTCTGCGTTTTAATGTTTTGGTATCGGATGCGCGGTATTTGATCGGGGAGCACGGTGTGAATTTGCTGTATCTTGAATATCTTGTAAAAAGGATCGTGCAAAAAAAATATCCCGAAGCTCCCGCTTTTAATCTTGACGTCAACGACTATAGGCTCCGCCGCGCCGAGTCTCTCCGCGATGAAGTGAAATCCGTAGCCAAAAAAGTGCGGATGTATCGGAAGGAAATTTCACTGGAGCCCATGACGGCGTTTGAACGCCGCATTATCCACGTCGTGCTCGCCGAGTATCCCGATATTACGACTGAATCTGTCGGCGAAGGGAATGCGCGTCGCGTGGTGATCAAACCGTATCCCTAGCGAAGCAGCAGGAGACAGGCGGCAGGTGATAGGTAATAGGCGATAGTTGACGAGTGTTAAAAACAAATCGCCCCGATACCACATCAGGGCGATTTGTATACAGTCCTATTATCTGCAACCTATAACCAGTTACCCGTTTCCCAGCTCGAGGCGCCAGAGCGTTGAGTCAGTTTTATTGGTGAAAAAAAGATACTGCCCCTTAGAGTCGGCGAAGAGGCTAGTGGCATCAAACGCTCCGCCAGGAGAGCTTATATCCGACGCGTTGCCTGTGCGCGAGTCGATTTTAACAAAACGGTCATTGAACTCCGTTTTCCCCTGGTACCAGTTGTCAGGCAGCAGCGCTCCGGCGTTAGTCGGAACCGCGCAGTAGAGCGTCTCGCCCGCCGTATCCCACGCGCACTTCTCGATAAAGGTTGAGACACTAGTTGGCGCAACCACTTCTCCTTTTCGGTTGATGAAGCGTAACGGCAAAAGCCGTCCTCCGTTATCCACGCCGCTCAGCGCAAATATGGTGCCGGCTTTATTCGGCAGGATGCCCAGCCCCCTTTCAGAAATGAAATTCGTCGCGGGGTTCCCGATCGGAAGAAGCAGTGAAATACTCGGGACAACATAGCTCGGGGGCGTCGTGAGGATTATAGTTGAAGCATCCGCCCAGGTTGCCGAAAAGTCCGGAATTTGGTTGGTGTAGAGCGCCCGAGGGTTTTTGCCGCGCGAGTCGGCGCTTATCACCCGAGATCCGGCCGGCGCCAGCTCTGTATAGACAATGCGGTTAGCGGCGTCTTTGGACCAGCGCGGGTTAGTAACACTTTGCGGCAAAAAAGAAGTAGTGGCGGTGGCGACAGTTTGAATAAAACGCTTTAGCCCGCCGTCCTCGGCGTATGATACAATCGTCTGCTCGCGGTCTTCCGACCAGGCAACGTCAATGATGCCGAGGATCGTGAGATTTGAGACATTTTCCTCTCCCTGGCCGTCAAGCCCGGCGCGAAAAAGATTGCCCCCCGCGCGCTTGTAGTAAAAAACCCGCGACTCGTCCTGGCTTAAGGCGGGGCCGATGACCGCCTCTTTCACGATCTGCAGCAGTTTGGTTTCATTTGGGGTTTCGCCCGTAGGCTCTCCCTTGCCCGCGCCGGCATCAGAACCGCCCCCTCCCAAGTCTCCGCCGCCCGGGAAAAATAGTGAGGGGCGAAACGGTGACGTGGAGGCGGCGCCCCCGCCTAGAAAATACCAGATGGCCCCAGCGCCGAGAGCGATGACAATGACTGTGATACCGATAGCGAGGATAATTTTTGTCGTTCGAGTCATATATTTGTCGGCAATCCTGTTTCTAGTCCCTAGCCTCTTGGGCTGACACCGGGCGTAGAAGGCTGCTACTTTTGATAATCCTGGACGTTGCCAATCCTAAATTTCACCAGGTTCGGGTTAATGGTGTAAAGCAGCGCGTACGAAAGTCCTGCGACAAGAATGCCGTAGAGCGCATTGCGGATCCTTTCCTTTCCTTTATCCACCCGCGAAGTGTTGTCTCCCGCGGTGATATAGTCTATGCCGCCCCAGACCATCATAAGGAGGGCCGAAAGGCCCACCAGTGAAAGACCGAGGAAGTAGAAATCCTGCAAGCCGACAAAAAAATTCTTCTCTTGCTCGGCGGCGGGGATTTGGGGCTCAACTCGATTGTCGGCAGGAGCTTCTACTCCCTGCCCGAAACTTCCCCGGGGGTAGAAAACCGCGGTGGTGGCAAGCAGGAGAGCGATAATAATGAGAAAGCGCATAAGTTTATTGCAGGTTAATGCGAATCGACTGCGCGGCCCGGATGAAGGCATTTTTTAGATCCTGCAGCGAGACGGAAATGTCTTGCACACCGACGGTGTCGCGCTCTGATGTCAGCGTGAAGAGGAAGGGCTTCTTCGCGCCTTCGGCGGAAATGTCCTTGCCGTTTAGCGTCCATTGGTAGCGCAAAGTTGCCAGCGACCTTCGGGGCACGAAGAAAGGCTCGACGGCTACGTCAATGGTTTTTCCAGCGGGGCGGGTAGTGTTTCCAAGTACGCGCGAATAGTCGACCCCTTCCAGCGGCTTCGATTCGTAGAGCAGTGCTTCTGATTCAACCGCAGGTATTTGAAATTCTGCTTCCTGCACGATAGTTTGAGAAATATTCGAGACGCGGACGCGGATGCTGTCCGCAAAGCCGCCGGCCGCCGGAAGGGTGTAGACAAAGATATTTTTGCCGGGCCCCGAGGCTACGGAAACTGCCGCATCGTTCAACGACCAGGTATAGGTTAGCGCCTTTGAGATGCTTTCGGAAAATGAGGGGCGGGCCTGGATGAGAATTGTCGTGCCGGGCCCCGGCAAAGCTTTGCCCCTATACCATATGGGAGCGTAGGCATCGGTCCACCAGTAAAACCCAACGGCAGAAGGCACGAGCGAAAGGGATTTTTCCGCGCGGCGCCCGTCACTTAAACTCACCACGACATCAATGTTATTCGTGGATCCGGCGGCGCCGATAGTAACAGTTGCGGTTTTTACGCCGCGCCCGGAGGCGATGCGGCGGCCGTTGTAGAGCCAGCTGATATCAGCGCTTGCAACATCAAACTGGAAGGAGTTCACCGTAAAAGTTGTTATCTCCCCCGGGCCGGGATTTTCGGGAGAATGCGTGAGAGCAATGGTAATCTCTGACTCAACCCGTTCCTTCTCAAGCCGCGCCTCATCGATTTGATTTAGTAAATTCTGGAAAGCTTTAGTCGTTTCAGACAGTTCAACAGAGATCGTGAGCTCCTGGGTTGCGATCGGAGCGCCGGGTTTTTGCGCTTCGACGCGGACGGTCAACGGCCCGGGTTTCGGAGCAGCGACAAACGCCGCCGCACTTTTTCCTACACCCGAAAGATCCGGTCGCAGCACGGCGTTAATGAACCACTGAAAGTTCGTCACCGCCTCGCTTCCATCAGCCAGCGCGGCTGTGATTACCACCAGCTCGTCGGTTTGGGGCGGATCCGGCGAGACCGAGAGCGAGATTGCCGAAGAAGTTGCGACTTGGCCGTAAGCGTCGGTGGAAACAACAATGCCGAGCGCTCCGAGCCAGAGGGCCGTAGCGGCAAAAAGAAAGAAGTAGTATATATTCCGGTTTGCGCTCATGAGGCTACGATTCATTTTAGCATTTTTGTTATCCGTTACTATT
>JACOZA010000005.1 GCA_016181565.1 Candidatus Sungiibacteriota bacterium | reverse complement strand
GAACCGGCGCGCCCGCCTCATTGAGGGCTTTGACGCGACTTGCCAGAGCCATAAACTTTCCCTTCTCGGTGCGAAAGACCAGGTCCGGCAAATCCTTTCTGACGTTGGGTTTATTGGTAGGCACGGAAACGACGTCGAGCTTATAGACTTTATGAAACTCCTCGGCCGAGGTCGCGGCTGTTCCCGTCATGCCGGCCAGTTTTTCATACATGCGAAAATAGTTTTGGAAAGTGATGGTCGCGAGAGTCCGCGACTCTTTCTGTACTTGAACGCTCTCTTTGGCTTCAATCGCCTGATGCAAGCCTTCAGACCAACGGCGGCCGGGCATCAGGCGGCCGGTAAATTCATCCACGATAATGACTTCGCCGTCTTTCACCACATAATCGCGGTCGCGGAGATACAGCGCATTCGCTCTCAAGGCCTGCTCCAGGTGGTGCACCAAACGAATGGTTTCGGCTTCATGTCCGCCCTCATAGAGTTTCTTTCCGATCAATCCTTCAACCTTATCAATGCCTTCTTCCGTGATCGCGACAGCCTTTAATTTTTCATCCACCGTATAATCCTCCGGCGCTTTCAGGCGCGGCACGAGCCGCGCAAAGGTTCGATAAAGCTCGCCGGACTCTTCATCGGGCGCTGAAATAATCAGAGGAGTCCGCGCCTCGTCAATTAGAATCGAATCAACTTCGTCAACGATGGCGAAGCTGTACCCGTGCTGGGTTTGCTGTTCTAGGGTATAGGCCATGTTGTCGCGAAGATAATCGAACCCGTACTCGTTATTGGTGCCATATGTAATATCCGCGGCATAGGCCTCCTTTCGCGACACGGGACGCAGAAAATCATGCACCACGCGAAACGAGCCCAAGAGATCACGCTCGGCGTCCTCTGCCGGCGGCTTGGCGCTATGGTCATAAAGATACGATGCCTCATGGTTTAGGACACCAACGGTTAGCCCCAGCGCATCGTAAATCTGCCCCATCCAGACCGCATCACGGCGTGACAGATAATCGTTGACCGTCACAATGTGAACTCCCTTGCCTGTCAGCGCATTGAGATAGGCCGGCAGCGTTGCGACTAACGTCTTGCCTTCGCCGGTGCGCATCTCGGCGATTTTACCCTGATGTAGAACAATCCCGCCCATTAACTGCACGTCGAAGTGCCGCTGGCCCAGTGTACGCTTCGATGCTTCCCGAACGGCAGCAAACGCCTCGGGAAGGATGTCATCAAGCGTTTCTTCTTTTGACAAACGCTCTCTAAATTCTGTTGTCTTGGTTCTCAACTCTTCAGGAGATAGGACCTCAAAACGCGCTTCAAGCGCGTTGATTTCTTCCACCACCGGCTCAAACGTTTTTACCACACGCAGATTGGCATCCCCGAAAATCTTGGAAAGTAGCGCCATATCGTAACTTGGCCATATTACTGCAAAAATTGATCAAAATAAAGCTCCCCCGGCCGAGGAAGTTGATTTTAACCCGACTTTGTCGTACCTTCTGGTTGGGTTAGTAAGGGCAAAACATACTCCAAGTCGAAAAGGAGCGAGGGATGAACCCAGAAAATGGAATGATCTTTGACTACAACGACCACGGGCGCGTCACAGGATACGAGCTTGCGAGACCACTCCTCGCCGACGAGACGAATAAGAAACAGCGCGTCGTGATTGCCGATCTAGCACGGTTCGGTCTCTCCTGCTGGATCGCAATGGCCAATAAACCCGATAAGCTCTCACAGCAGTTCGCAATGGCTGACGAGCATTGGTTCCACCAAGCGGAAGTCCATGCAACACTTATCACGCATGGTAATCCAGAAACTGTGCTGGGTCTGGGGGCGGGAGATTTCTTGATCGCGTGGCGAGCGCTACAACATCGGACTGTCTCATACTTCAAGATGGCCGACTGGGACCATACCGTCCCCAATCTTGTTCTTAAGCACGTGCCTATGATTCAGAGCATCCGGACCCGCTACCGCGGGGAGGAATATGCCATTTACAATGACCCGCGACTCGACTGGAGGGAAGAAGTCGACGTTCGCGATTACATCCCAACTGCCCACCGCGAGGGCAAGAAATTCGACGTTATCATTGGGGATCTCACCGCTAACTCCCTTGAAGAGATACTCCCTGGTGCTCTAACTCTTATCCTCGAGCTTCTAAACCCCGGCGGCGTCTACGTCTATCAGGCTGGTCCGTATTCACTCAATCCAGAAGATCTTAACGCCCTTGGGCACGAGATCGGGCGCATGCGGCAGACATTCGGCGATGATTCAGTCACACTTTCCAGTTATACCATCGAAAGTTTCGCCTATCCGCAGGCCTGGATTGCCGGCTACAAGGGACGAACGGGCCTGCAGTCGTGGGTACCAACTTTCGGAACCGTCGCTGACTCTATTAACCCTACAGGCGACCGCCCGTTCTACTCGCCCTACATCCATCGGAAGATTTTTACCCTCGAGCCGGAGTTCCGGGGTCTACTCGAGTAAAGCGGCAACGCCGAGAAGCGGCTGGCCTGATGGCCAGCCGCTAATTCTTTTCGATTAGTCTCTCCAAACCTCCTTGCGTCTGACTTTTTGGGGTTTATAGAGGGACGAAAATTCTTTGAAAATTTTTCGCGTCTTCTCTGAATTATCTCGCGAGTAGCTGCAGAAAAATACGTCGAAATTCACAAAACCCTTTTCGGGCCAGGTATGGATCGCCAGATGCGACTCCGAAACCACAATGACGCCCGTGATGCCGCCGTCGGTCACGTTGGAACCTGGCGGAAATTTATGAAAACGCGAAGCGACGATTTTAAAACCCGCCCGCTTCACCATCTGGAGAACTTTATGCTTTACTCTTGAGACTTTTGTGAGATATTTCTCGTCCCCGCGGCAGTCATACAAGTCCGCAAGGATATGGAGACTTTTATGCATTTCTCGCCCTCAAAGATACATTCGACATCGGATAGCGTGTGCCACGTTGAACGACGTTGGTCTCGAGCTCTCTGATGCCGAACGCTCTCGTTAAGTAGCGCTGGGTCTTACCCGTATCAAAATTCTTGCACGAGTAGACGTCTATTGAAACAAATCGACGTTTCGGGAAAGTGTGTATGCTGATATGCGACTCCTGAATCATCACAAACCCTGAATATCCGCCGGGGTCTTTTTTATCGTTTTCCGAGACTTTGACGACATAAGGAGTGATAAGCTTCTTCATACCCAGGTAGTCAGGCAGGTTATCAAGAGTTTTAAAAACGTACTCCATGCTTTCAAGCCTGCTCACATCGCACTTATAGCCGTCAATCATGAGATGGAGACCGAAGTTCGCGGTCCGCTGATTTTTTTTCATCACTGCTTCTTCATTAATCCTCTCAAAAAACTGTCAAGAGTTCAATGGTGGATAACTCAAGTCTTTGTCCAAACATTCAAAAATGTTTGGCGCACAAAGAGTTGACCCCGCACTAATCTTCAGGTTCATTCTCGGGTAATCGAGAGAGTAAGCCGCCAGGCAGCTTCGCCTCATATTTTCTCTAGCTGGAGAGTGCTGCGTCGAGATTAGTGCGGGGTGAAGATTTTATACCGCATCGCGTATCGCATCTTGCTCGCGCTCTCTGCAAAATCTTCAGAGCCCTTCGTCTCGAACGCGGCCGCGGCGGAAAAATCGGGCTAAGCGCGACAGCCGCATCATATTTTTGACGCGGCGCGCGGCACGCAGCCCGCGAGAGAAAACTCTCCCTTTGGATTTCGAGAACGTGGCTTTTAATTCTTCCTCGGCGATATCAATCGCCTCGTGGATATCGCTGCCCCCGCTTCTGACTCGCACCGGTCCATAGGTTGTCGTTCCGGTTACTTCAGCGAACCACACATCGCCCTTCCGATGATGCAAAGTTTCGCGCCCCACCTCAATCGTGAATTGCCAGGGATCGTGCGGACCGGCTGCTCGAGCCAGCTTTTGCAAAGCGTCAACAAGTTTCGTTTCGATATATTGACGAATGGATTGCGAGCTTTCGACTTTTGTGTAGCGGATCTGGTAATTCATACCACAATTATGATAGAAAACGCTCATTCCGTAAACAAGAAACGCCCGCTTACCAGCGGACGTTTCTTGTTGTTGCCGAGGAGAATTATCGGCGCCTCTTGCCGCCCTTCTTCGCCTTCTTGGCTGCTTTTTTCTTTGCCATTTATTTGTTGAGGCATGAGAGCACCGCTCTCCGCCAAATACTTATCTCGTCTGACGCACACCGACCACCGTATGCGCCGTTACTGTTACTCGCAGTTCACGTTATGTGCGAATTTCCATCAAAAATTTCTAAAGAAGTACTTCAATATTATTCCTCCCTGACGATTGCCGCAAGTGTGGATAACTGGAGAAACCTCAAATCTGTACGAAAGTGCGGCACGAAAACGTGCGAAAACCGCTTTCGTATAATTTCGTGCAATATTTCGTAACGATTCGTGGTTTTTCAAAACCCGACATACTGAATTTCTTCTTCAAGCAATAAGCCAAATTTGCGACGCACATGATCTTTCGCAATTCCGATGAGTATTATGACCTCCTCCGCTGTCGCCCCGCCGAGATTAACAAAATAATTCCCGTGCTTCGGCGATATCTGAACATGGCCGACCCTCGTGCCCTTCAAGTTCGCAGCATCAATGCAGTATGAAGCTGGGATGCCGGGAAGGTCGAGAAACTGCCGAAAACTTGGGAAGCGCGCCAGCAATTGATCAGAATTCACATCCGGCCTTCTCCACGAAATATTTTTGAATATGCACCCGGCAGATTTCGATCCGATCGCCTGGGAAGCAGAGCGTCTGGCTGCATATTCTTTCAGCCGAGTTCGGGCAGAATCGGTATCGCCGGAATGCAGGCGAAATTCGCCGCTAAAGACAATCAGCTCCTTACGCTTTTTAAAAATACTCTCACGATAACCAAAATCGCACTCTCCCGCATTCAGCCAGCG
The DNA here is from genome assembly GCA_016181565.1 of Candidatus Sungiibacteriota bacterium. Lineage (GTDB taxonomy): Bacteria > Patescibacteriota > Minisyncoccia > Sungbacterales > JACQCQ01 > JACOZA01. The sequence goes on along the minus strand of JACOZA010000005.1, from coordinate 3,905 downwards.
CCTATCGCCGCTGGAAGTGTCGTAGACTTCGACTCGTTCGAGTACATCTTTCACTTCGCCGCCAAAGCATCCCGCGTTGCCGCGAATTGAGCCGCCGACGGTGCCGGGGATCCCCACTGCCCACTCGATGCCAACCAGTCCTGCCGCCAACGCCCGCTGCACCAGGAGCGCCATCGGGACTCCGGCACTGGCTGTGACGTGCTCGCCGGAAACTGTCACCTCGGCAGTCTTTAAACGAATGATGAGGCCGCGGTAGCCGCCATCGGCTACCAGCACATTTGATCCCGCGCCAAGTATAAAAAAGGGAATACTTTGATCCTTAGAAAAACGGACGCCATCGCAAAGTTCTTCGTTGGTCTTGGCTTCAATAAAATAATCGGCCAGGCCTCCGATATTGTAATAGGTATGGGGCGCCAGGCGCACTCCTTTCTCAACCGAAATCATGGCTATCGCTAACAACTAATTGGCTTGGCAGATCGGCGACGATTCTTCTCGAAAGGGGCCATGAGGAGGTTGTGACTCCACTATTGTCATTATGTGAGTTCCAGTCCTCACGGCCCCTTTAGTAAGAACCGTGATTGCCGCTTCTATAGTATCAAACCCAGAGAATGGCAAACAATACTCGAAAAACAAAATGTCAGGTTGGCGAGTCTATAGTATTGTGTCATTTCTCTTCCCTGCTTCTGTCTCTCAACCCGTCCTAAGAGAACCGTGTAATACAAAATCCCCACGGATCATTCGACAAGCTCATAATGGTGAGCAAGGCCGAACCAAAACCGGGGGATTTTGCAAGACAATAGTGAATTTCCTTTTTAAGGAATCACTCACATAGCAATTTGTAGCAATTTTTTGCTAAAATGTCAATCATGACCTCGCCATCAAGGGCTAACATGCCGAAAGCAGTATCGAGTGTCGAAACCAGAATGAAACGAAAAATCCTATTCGGTGTCACCAAAGCTGGCTGGGGAGGAGCGCAGCGCTATGTTTTCGATCTTATAACGAACCTGCCGCCTGACAAATTTAAAGTCTCCGTTATGGCGGGGGCACCAGGGTTGTTGCAGAACCGCCTCGAAACAGCCGGGATAAGATTTATCCCGGTTTCGGGTCTGGGGCGAGACATCGCTTGGTTAAAAGAGCTAGAAGCACTTTTCGGAATCCTCACAGCGATCCGAAAAGAAAAACCCGACGTCCTGCACTTAAATAGTCCCAAGATGAGCGGGCTGGGAGCCTTCGCGGGAAGACTGCTGGGAGTGCCGCGCATTATCGTAACCGTTCATGGCTGGAGCTTTGCGGAAGACCGCCATCTTGGCTCACGGCGCTGCTGGCGCATAAAGTCATCGTAATCAGCCAGTTGGACTACCGCGCGGCGCAGTCATTTCCGTTGATCAGCCGGAAAAAGTTTGTCATGATTCCCAACGGCATTGGCGCTATCGAAAGAATACTGCCACGCCCAGAAGCGCGACTGCTACTCACCGGCACCATTCGGGCCCTCACGGGCCAGGAAGAACTTTCGCTCAAAGACCCATTGTGGATAGGCACCGTCACCGAGCTAACCCATAATAAAGATTTGGCAACGCTAGTCCGAGCATTCGGCGCGCTCCCCGGAAATCATCCTCTCATTATCATCGGTGCCGGAGAAGAAAAAGAGAGTCTCGTACAACTTATCCGCTCGCTCAATCTGCAGCACCGAGTCTTTCTCACGGGGTTCCTGCCTGATGCGGCGCGAGTGCTTTCAGCATTCGATATCTTTGCCATGACCTCGCTCAAGGAAGGACTCCCCTACGCGCTCCTCGAAGCCGGGCAAGCCCGGTGCATGGTTGTTGCTACCGAAACCGGCGGCATCCCTGATATCATCGAACACAACCGCACGGGGCTGCTGGCGCCGCCTCACGCCCTACCGGCCATCGCAGCGGCATTGCGCGAGTCCGTTGTTGATCCAGAGCTTCGCGCGCGCCTGGGCGCTCTGCTGCAGGAGAAAATAAAACGTGACTTTTCGGAACAAAATATGCTAGAGAATACAATCAAGCTCTACTTATGAAAACCAAACTGCTCATCATCGGCGATATTCTTCTCCTCTATTCCGCTCTGGGGTTGGGGCTTTTCTTGCGCTATTACCCGAAGCCCATTGATCCGCCGCTTTCCCAGCACTGGTTTCCATTCAGCGTCATCTTTTTTTTCTGGCTGGTACTGCTCGGCGCCTTCGGGCTTTATGACCTCCGGTTCATCAAGAATAGCCGCCGCTTTTTGGTGCGTCTGCTCCAAGCGGCGGCAGTTAACGTCGTCATCGCGATCTTCATACTCTACTTTATCCCCTATTTTGACATCGAGCCGCGCCGCAATCTTCTCATCATCACAACTGTCGCTACCTTTCTGCTGTTTATCTGGAGATACCTTTTCAATCTCTTCATCGCGCGCACGCCCGCCACCCGCTTGATATTTTTCGGGATTACGCCCGAGACCATTGAACTCGCCGATTATCTTTTAAAAAATCCGCAGCTTGGTTATAAGCCTGCGGCGTTCCTGCAAAGAGAAGGAGTCGAGGATAGTCTTTTGCCGTTGCCGCATTTCATTTTCGATGAACAAACTTTTGCGCACATTATCCGCGATCACCAAATTGATATGGTCGTTATCGCTCCAGAAATGAAGGCGGATCAGACACTGGTGCACGCTCTCTTCCAAGTCATCCCCCTGGGGGTAATCATCGCCGAATTCCCCGCGCTTCACGAGATGGTGACGGGCAAAATCCCGCTTTCCCTGATTAACGAAACCTGGTTTTTAGAGAACCTGATCGGACAGAGAAAGCCCCGCTATGAATTCGCGAAACGAATTTTCGATTTTTCGCTGGCGCTTTTCTTTGGGGCGTTCCTCCTGTTTTGCCTGCCGTTTATCATGGCGGGGGTTATTCTTACGCGCCCCAGCGACCTGTGGCGCTATAAAGAACGCCGTGCCCGTCAGGGAGACGGCATTATTTTCTTTCGCCAGAAGCGCGTTGGCAAAAGCGGAGTGTGGTTCGACTTCGTGAAAATAAGAAGTCAGCTACTGGGCGCAGAGAAAATGAGCGAAGCCAAAGCGGCAGAAAACGATGCTCGCCATTATGCCTTGGGGAAGCTCATGCGCATCATGTACCTCGACGAGCTAGCGCAGGCCTGGAACGTGTTAAGGGGCGAGATGTCATTCGTCGGGCCGCGCCCCGAACGGCCAGAATATGTTTTGCAGCTCAAGCAAAAAGTTCCATTCTACGAGATGCGCCTTATCGTGCGCCCCGGCATTACCGGCTGGGCGCAGGTCAACATGGAAAACGACGCCTCCGTGGAAGACGCGCCTGAAAAAATGCAGTATGACCTTTACTACATAAAAAATAGATCTCTTACACTTGACCTCTTAATACTTATGCGAACGATTTTTGCGGTTGTGGGCAGAACGGGCAGATGAATCCCGTTTCCTCCGCGCTAAAGTGCGGAGTTTTTCAGGGCAGGGCGTTATGACGCATTTTTTTCATCTTGCTCCTGCGGGTAATCCATTCCGCATCATGCACGCTCACATCTCCAAGCGTCAGTCCTTGAGAAGCGAGCAGTTTTTTGTTGAACTCGCGATCGCACTTCAACAATGCCGCCGCATCACGCAGTTCTGCCTTATCAAGGTGCGCAATAAAGGCATCGAGATCTTTGGGCAGACAGTACCCGCCGAAGCCGCGATACCCCCCATGCGTCACATCGAGATGTGAACCGCCAACGCGAAAGTCCGCTGACATTCCAAGACGGACATGCTCATAATTAGCGCCGTATTTTTCAGCCACCCAAGCTAGGGCATTCGCTAAATTTACCTTTCGCGCAAAATGCACGTTGCGCGCATACTTGATGATTTCCGCTTCCGTGGCGGTAATTTCGATTCGCTGATACGTACCG
>JACOZA010000004.1 GCA_016181565.1 Candidatus Sungiibacteriota bacterium | reverse complement strand
AGGCGCCTCCGCTTCATTCACTCCCACCTCCTGCAATCCCACGTGTTCGACTACACTCACACTCACGACTGCACCCACTACTCCTGCCGGCACCTACACAATCACGGTTACCGGATCACCTCTGGGGAAGGCGACAACCTTCACCCTTACGGTGACAGCGCCTACTGATACTATTCCACCCACGGTTTCGATGACCGCGCCCATAAACGGCAGTACGGTTTCTGGGACTATTACGGTTTCAGCCAGCGCATTTGACAACATAGGAGTTGTTGGCGTCCAGTTTAGACGATATAACGTGAATCTTGGCGTCGAAGATACTTCTGCGCCATATGGAATCTCGTGGGATACGAGACAGGTTCCTAACGGAACGCAGGTGCTCTACGCGGTCGCGCGTGACGGGGCCGGGAATCGTGCTACTTCTACCACAATTACCGTTACGACCTCGAATGATTTGGCTCCGCCGGTGATTTCCGGCGTGTCGCAAAACGTAGGTAGAACCTCCGCAGCAATTACCTGGACCACAGATGAACCGGCAACGAGCAAAATATGGTATGAGCCGGAACTCCAAGGCGATTCGTACGGATTTTCAACCGCCTTTGACGCAACACTCGTCACGAGTCATTCCCAAACTATTACAAATCTCTATCCGGGCCAGCCGTACCATTACCGCATTGATTCGAAAGATGTTGCCGGGAATATCAAGGGCGCATATGGATCTTTCACTACGGTTGCGCCTGACCCAAGTTTGGCATATGACTTTGACCTTGTGCTAACTGGCCCCCAGCATGTGGTTCAGGGGCAACAGATCTTCTTTGATTTCAATACCTATGATCTCGCGGGGGTAAATCCCAGCACGAACGGTATTCGGCTCGTCTTCCTGGGTGGGGTTCCCACAAACAGCACGGCAAAGTTCCTCGATGGTGCGGGCAGGCCGACTTTGGACACTTACTATACGTATGGCACGCCGTATGGCCGCATGATGGTGCAGACCACAGCGAGTACGCCGCTCGGTTCTTATTTATTGCAAGTGAATGCTACCGCGGGGAGTGTGTCTAAAACTAAGGCATATATGATAATCGTTGACCCAATGCCGATCGCCCTTGCCACGCAGCCGGCTATCCCGCCATCAATTCCATCGCTCTCCACCTGGGAGGGAAATATGAAAACGCTCGGCACGAAGTGGTGCAAGGAATATAAAGAAGCTGGCGGAGCAGGGAATAACGCCTGGGATTATGATGCGGAGCGCGTATTTTATCAGATTGCGGATTATACTAAGGATTCTTACTGGAATCTTTGCTCGCAGTATGCAGAAAAATTCTACCGTGATAATTATGTGATCCCCAATAACGGCGGGACTGTTGGATACTTCACTTATCCGCATGGAATGTACCAAGATTATGTTCGCACTGGGGATACACTTTCCAAAGATGCCCTTGTCATGATGTCGCAGAACTCTGCCTATGCAAGAAGCGGAGGCGCGGCGCATTATAATTTTAGCCGCGAAACTGCCTTCATATTGGAAACCTATGATGCCGTAACGATTCTCGGGGAGCAAAAAGAATTTCTGACTCGCCCCGTGGATTACGCGCTTGGCCATATTGATCAGTGGTTTGTTTCCAAAACTGTCCGCTACATCAAACCTTTTCAAGTTGGATTGACCATGGAAGCGCTGATCGAGAACTACGAGCGGACACGCGATCCGCGAATTCCCGCCGCAATCAAGATAGCCGCTGATGGGTTATGGGACTGCTGTTGGATTGCGCAAGACCGCGGATTCTATTACACCTCGTCTCATGACCCGCTTACTGGCAAGCCCTATTATTCCTTGAACCTGCTGATTGCTCCGGCATATGCGTGGCTCTATCAATTGACGGGCAACCCTACGTACCAGCAAATTGGTGATCAAATATTTTCCGGCGGAGTTGATCAGTCATATTCCGATATGGATTGGGCCCAGAAAAACTTTAGCCAGAATTATAGCTGGAGTTTTGACTACGTAAAATGGAGGAAGTGATGACTTAGTAGATGGCGTGCGTGGTGACTTGGTGTTGCAAGGAGTATTGCAGTACGCGAAGCAGAAGTTGGGCGGTCAATAAACGGCTCCAGTCGTGTATCGACGAATATCAAAACAACCCCGATTGCAATCGGGGTTGTTTTGATCAGTTTCAGTTCAATTAAATTTCAATTTCGACCTCGGTGAGCTGCAGTCCGAATCGCTTCGCTTCCGCCTTGGTGGGGAACCATACATCTACTCGGTTTTGGAATCGCTTATGCATTCGGTCTTCGACCGTAAAAACGGTATCACCGAAGAGCTTGGGGATTCGTACCTTTACACCAAATGGAAGGAAGTTGGCGGCAATAACTCCATGGCGGGTCGCTGTTCCCATCGCGGTGATATGCGGCGTGTCGTCCGTTTCATCGGGTGAACTTGAGTAGGCGGTCACAGTCACCTTGCGCACCTCTACGTCTGTTAGAGGCCTTCCCATGACGGGGTTGTAGCTTAGCAATGCTCCATCGAATACTACAGCGAGTGAGCCTAGTCCGTATTCATTTGTAGTCGTCACGGATCGGACGACAGGCGTCGTAATCCAAACGCTCGTCCCGACCAGAATAAGGGCAAGAAGCGCCTTATTCATCCCGGTAAACATAAAGTGCCGTATTTCAGGCACCGCGCCATCTTAGCAGAGTTGACTTAGAAAGTCAAGTATTGTCTAGTAATGTAGGTTCCTAAACAATTGGCTCATTTGGCCCGGATTCTTCCGCCTCTCGCGATAGGCCTTTCAGAAGTTTTGCCGCTATAACAACCAAAATCCCCCAGACGATTGCTGAAAGCAGTGCCGCCAATAAGAGGTAGGGCAGACACCCGCGGCCGGTGCAGCTGACTACTCCTTCTATCCCGCGAATGATGAGATACAGCGGCAGATCATAGCGGATATTGAAATAGAGATGCGCAACGGCAAAAAGAAGCCCAAAAACAAAACCTCCAATAAATCCTTTCTGATAAAATCTCATGAAGACGCTTTCAGTCTAGCATAACTATCTGCGCCCCGCCGCATTGCCTTGCGTAAAGTCATAAAGTTGGCATAATTAAAGCATGCAGATTAAGCAAAACTTGCCTCTTGCCATCGGAATCGCCATTCCTATTCTTATGATTCTCTTTGTTGTCGGGAGCATATATTTGCCGGGGATTTTTATTCATCCGCAATACAACTTTCTCTATGTTTCAAATAGTTATCCGTATTACGGCGATTACGGGTATGTAAAATTCTACACTGTTGATAACGGGAAACTTATCCAACATGAGCCGCAGCCTCCCGCGGCTGACTCAAAGAGTCTTTACAGAAACCCGCCGCCCACGGAGCCGCAACTCTATCTCTACGATGTCAAAAAAGATTCAAGTTCGCCCATTAGTTACGATGATGCCAGGGGACTCTCACTTGACCAGAGTACCCAGTCACCGGATGGATTTCGCATAGACCAGGGCTCGAGAGACTATGGCTTTTTCCCATTTTTTATGGGCGGAAATAGAGACTATAACGCTCGCTATCTCATGGGCCACGGTGTCAGCCGGAAGCTGAATTTGCAAGTTAGTGGTTACTCATACGACACCAATTTTAAATTTCTGGGTTGGGTCACAAAATAATTTTTTAAATAAAAAATAACATGATTGATAAGAGTGTCGCGCTCGAGCAAATTAAGGTCTGGCTGGATCTTAAAGTTGTCTCGCCGGAAGAATTGCGCGAGCTAGGCCAAGGAGGAATCGCGGCGGCTACGGCCACGGCGGCAAAATTTGAAGGAGTGCCGTCGTCCGATTTTATATCTCATAAGCTCGGAATTTCAGAGGTTCTATACGCCGTCGGAGGACTCTTGGTTGTCATGGGCGTGGGAGTCTTAGTTTGGCAGCATTGGAACGAATTCAGTACTTTGACTCGCATCCTCATAACTCTCGGTTCGGCTATTGCCGCCTATATTGTCGGTTTGGTGATGCAGTTTGATAAAAAGCTTTCCAAAGTTGGCCAAGCGTTCTTCATGATTTCGGCGCTGGTTTTTCCGCTCGGTTTAGCCGTGACGCTTGATGCTTTGAGCTTCGATTGGTCATCCTACGCCTCGCAGAGTTTGGTGTCTGGGGTACTCTTGGCGGTATTCGCGATTTCCTACGTCTTCTTTCGCTATGATATTTTTACGCTTTTTTCAATCATTTACGGCAGCTGGTTTTACTTCAGTTTCACGAGTTATCTGGCAGGATCGAATCCCAGTTTTGATCTGGTGAAATTCTATGAATATCGAATTTTGCTTCTGGGGCTGGCGTTTCTGTCTCTGGGTTACTTTTTTGCCTCGAGAGAACGACCGGCGCTTTCCAGCAGATTATATGGCCTCGGCACGCTGCTTTTTCTCGGGGGCGCATTTGCCTTGGGAGGATGGAAGCCCAGCGCGGTTGACTCAATTTTATGGGAAATAGTATTTTCCGGCCTGGCGCTCGGCATCATTTTCTTGAGCGTAATTACAAAAAGCAGTTCATTTCTCACGCTGGGCGTGTTATTTCTCATGGCCTATATTGTCAAAATTACGGCCGAATACTTCTATGAAAGTCTCGGCTGGGAGTTATCTCTCATTCTTTCGGGACTCTTGCTTATATTCATCGGCTACTCCGCCGTCCGGGTAAAGAAAAAGTTCATTGCGTAAATCTTTTGTCAGAAAAAATCAAAAGTTCTATTCGAACCTCTTTTAGCCTAGCATCTATCTAAATATTTGAGAATTATTGATTTAGAATCGAAATTTGTATTTAACTTTGGCGAAGCAGTTCTCTAATTGTATCTTGAGTTCACTTCTTCCTTTTCCTCCCTTTAGGTATTTTTCACGACGCTTAGCGTCGCTGAGTTCTAAGTAAGCTTCATAATGAATGAGCTGCAATGGCCTTCTGTGTTTAGTAGCCGTTACAAAACCTCGTTCGTGTTTATCGATTCTCTTTCTTAAGTCGGGAGTTAATCCAATGTAAAGCCGACCATCTGTTTCTGACAAAAGAATGTAAACGTAGTACGTGAGTTATTCAGCGTCGGTGTCACGCTAAGCGTGACATCAACCGCGCTAAGCGCGGTGCGGCCAGCGGTAATCGAAACCGCGTCTTGTCCTTGGCAAGGACACGTTCTACCACTAAACCATGGCCGCTTGGTGCCGGGTCCCAGAGTCGAACTGGGCACGCCTGCCTCTTCAGGGCAGCGCTCTACCGCTGAGCTAACCCGGCTCACTTTTTCGCATTTGTGCCAAGACCTCGTCTTTTTGAAACGCGGTTTTTATCTTATTATACTTTCTTTTCAAAAACAACCGGGGGCGCGGACTATACATAACGGCAAAGATTTTCCTGCTATCTCTTTTTACATATCGTAGGTTAAAAACCCCGTCTCCTCGTCGCACAAAACCCTTTACGTCGTATCTTACTGCCAGCTGTTCCATTAGCCAATTGATAAAGGGGAAGCTGGCCGATGCAAAAGAGATTTGATATCCGAAGCTATTTGGCCAACGCTTATCCCAAAACGTATAAAAAGTGCCATCGCCATCAAATAAACCCCTAAGGAAATCACTAAAATATATTCTCGGTATAAGAACACTCTTTATAGTTTTTGATTTTGTGGAAGTAATCCCAATCTTATTTAAGGCTCTATACAAGCTGACATTCCCGAATTGAATGACAAAGTATTTTTCAATTCCCCCTCTTAAGCGAGATCTCCGCACTATCTTATTTTTCAATTGAAAGGCTGTTTTCAGATTTTCTGCCAACTCCCGATCAACAGAGACAAAATAAAAATGCCGACCATCTGGTGAAAGATTCCCGTCGGATGTTAGTAAGCCAATGCCGTAGGCAGTGTTTTGGCTCCATCGGATTGCGAAATTGTCCATTTTCCCTTGAAGCATATATTCATCATATATCGGTATGAAAATACAGACAAACAACTACCACCGAGGAATAAATTGTCAAAGATGTGCACTATATGTATGATTAGCAATCATAGGGACGGTTAGCTCAGTGGTAGAGCGCTTCGTTTACACCGAAGAGGCCGCAGGCTCAATCCCTGCACCGTCCACAGTAAGATCTAACGTGACCTGGTGCCCAGGGAGGGATTCGAACCCTCAAGCCTTGCGGCATACGGCCCTCAACCGTACGCGTATTCCAGTTCCGCCACCTGGGCTCATATTTATTTGTTTTTTAGATCTATAGCTAGAATCTTTTGCATCTTCAAATATTTCCTTTTTAGTTTGGGTGAGTTCTTCTGATGATACATTTTTTTAAAAAGGATGCAACTTTCGCGTTTAGCAAATACAAGTTGGTACGAGCGGTTTCCTGATTGGATTCGACCATGTACATTTGATAGCTCCCCGAGTTTTAATTGCAGCCACTGAAGATACAGGCGGCTAGCAGAGGCGAATTGAAGATAGAACATGAAACTGCTTTTCCAGCGGGGATCCCAGTATGAGTAGATTGTGCCATCGCCATCAAAGTAGCCTCGGAGGAAATCAAAAAAATATCGGTCAGGTATCTTTAGCGCCTGAAGTGATTTTGATTTATGCGGCATAAGCCCGATTTGCAGAAGCCAGTTATAAAGATTCACATCTCCAAACTGGATACGATAATAACGTTTACTTGTGTAGCCGCTGGTTTTAGTACCAATTTTAATTCTTTTAAGCCCAAGACAGTGCTTGAATGTCTTGATTAGCTCCAGGTCTTTTGAGGTGAAGTCTATATGTCTCCTGTCGTTTGAAAGATTCCCATCGCTTGTGATCAGACCAACAGCATAAGCGAGTTCTGGAGACCATATAGTTTGGACTTTCTTTTCTGGTTTTGGGCCGCGGCGTGTCATGTGTCTCCATTATATCACGTCTACCAATAATATTGAAGATTGAGGTCAGGCGCTAGCTATAGCAAAACCGCCCCAGTGGGGGCGGTTTTGGTTATTCTATTCTTGATTCTTCTGATGGCGCGGTAGTAGGGACGCGGAGCTGTTTCATTTTTTTGCGGATGTCGCGCTTGGCGCGCTCGCGGATGTAGTAAAGTTTGGCGCGGCGCACATTGGCTCGTTTCACCACCTGGATTTTCTCAATCATTGGGGAATGAAACGGGAATATACGCTCAACCCCGTAGCCGTCCGCGACTTTCCGTACGGTAAACGTCGAGGTGACGCCTGTGCCGTGCTTTGCGGCAATCACGGTTCCTTCAAACGCTTGGGTGCGGAACTTGTCGCCTTCTTTGATTTTCTGCATCACGCGAACGACATCGCCCGGATGAATCTCCACGCGGAGAGTCCTTAGTTGGGGCTTCGTAAATTCTCGAATCAATTGCTGCGTCATATTTACCCCGTTAGACGGGTTAGAGAGTTATTCTTAGCGTACCTTAGTAATAAACAAGTTTTCGCAATGTTTCACTTCCCCCATCGCACTCTTCGTGTCTAACGGGGCAGGCCAGTCTTTTCTACAGGATTTAACTGAATTTTGCAACGCCTTGCTTACCAAGTCTCTCCTCAAGTTCCGGCGGGAGGTCGACAGAGAAGGTCAGTCTCTGACCTTCGCGAAAACTGAACGAGAGAGAGGAGGCATGAAGAAAGTAACGGCCCAGGTCTTTTAAGCACACATTCTTGCCCCCGTAGACAGTATCTCCCGCGACGGGATGCCCGATGGAAGCAAGATGTACGCGAATCTGGTGCATGCGGCCGGTTTTCGGCTTCACTTCTAAAAGGGCAGCGCCGGGATACTCCTTAAGAACTTTATATTCTGTTACGGCTTCTTTCGGGTTTTTTAGCCGACTGCCGGATTTTTCAATTCCTATTTTGGTCGGGCTTGCAAGAATTCGTCCGAGCGATTTTTGGATAATTCCGGTTTTTTCTTTTAGATGTCCGCAAACAAGGGCCGTATAAACTTTTTCGACTTGGCGCGATTTGAAGATGTCTTTGAGGCGCAAGAAACTCTCTTGATTGCGCGCAATCACCATGACGCCCGACGTCCATTTATCCAAGCGATGGACGATTCCCGGACGATAGGGGATATGTTCATTCGCGCGCGCATCTCCCACCTCTTTGATTTCCGGAAAGCGCTCAAGGAGCCAATCGCAAAGAGTATAGTCCGTCGAGTGTTTGGCATCATGCACGGGCATGCCTGCCGGCTTTGAAACAACGATTAAATCATCGTCTTGGTAGATAAGTTCCGGCTCCATTCAATTGATTGTAGATAAAAAAACTACTAGGAGCGAGACGCTTCAAAGCGCCTTGCTCCTAGCTTGGTTGGGCGCCGCCGCTAGACGCGAATTTTCGCCGCAAGGACTTTCACTTTCTTCTCGTCGAGCTCGTGGAAGTCCTTTGAGACGCCGGTTGCGACGAGGAAACAATCGGTAAGCCCGAGATACTGTCCGACGTTTTCCGGCGTGATACCCGAAGCGATGGCGAGTGGATGATCGCCGAGCGCCTCGTGCATAGCTCGGATCTTCTCGACCGCCGGCGGCTCGCCAGTTGCGGGCCCGCTCGTCGTGACAACGTCCATATAGGGTTTTGCTGCGCGCACCATCGCCATGTAGTCCGTCACTTCTCGCTGGTATTTGAACGCAACACCGCCGAAGTAGAGACCGGGCCAGTTTCTCTTGCCGTTTTGGCGGAACTTCCAGGCGACACGGGTGTTAGCGGCTGTGTCGCTTAGGCTCTCATCGAGACCCGCATCATCCGTCCAGAGACCCGAGGCGTTTTCGGGAACGCGCGCGAACGCTTGAAAATAGTTGAGATCGAGGAAGTTAAGCCCCAGCCACCAGTCAGGGTGAACCTTGCGAATGGACTGGTATATTCGGCTGAGCGCGAGTGCGGGTACTTTCTCCTCGTCGTGGTTGATGAGAAAAGCGCCATCAGCGCCGGCCCGCCGCGCGATGTTTACCTGCGAGAGCGCCTGGTTGGCATCGGCAACGTGCACTACGACCAGAAGCGTGTGCTTCTTTGGAAAGACTTCGCGATAGCTGGAATAGGTAGACATCCTGTTCCTCCTTCTGCTGGGAAACGATGAGAACCCTCTTGTTTCTATCACGACCTGCAATAAAAAAGCAATACTCGGCTTATAAAAAACCCTGGTGGACGCACGAAGCATCGAACTTCGGACCTCGTCGACTTGCCCCGTTAGACATTGCTGGTGGGCTATTCTTGAAATAGTTCGGACGGTTTTCGCCGCCGCAGGCGGCAAGGTATGCCCCCCCGCGAAATTCCGAAATCGCGGCTCCGCTGCGTCGATGACAATTTCAAGTTTTTCTTTGGCGGCAAATTCTTAATCAATTTCTTCTAAATCCGTTATGTCAAAATCAATAAGAATTTTCTTATCCATATTATAAAATGAACGCGCAAATAATATATGTTGTTCCGGTAAATCATCTCGCTTCTTCAATAAATTATTTTTATATGTATAGATTAAAGATTGAATCGGGTCTCCCGGGTAACAAATCAAACGCCAACCATCAGAGGTCGCAAGGGTGTGTGGTAATGGAATTTCTTTTTGCGTTAATAAATAAGTTACTACAATTTCTTCAATCAAGAAGTTTAAGTTTGCTCCGGTTTCTTCGCGACCAGCTTTTTTCAGATCACTCAATAAAAATTTTTGAAACGTTTGGTCTTTGTTTTTTGCCTCAAGTAAGGCATTTTTTGCTTCTTGAAAATTTTCGGCATTCAATATTGCGTAATCCCACGGAAGAAAATGAAATGCTTGGGGCACATATTTTCTTTCTTTTAAAAGCAATTTTAAAAACTCTCCTTTGTGCCCAAGCATTTGATTTAAGGCTTTCTTACGGATTTCAAGAGCTTTATCATCGCTATTTAGATAAAGGTCGTTTGTGTATAGAAAAATTACATCCAAAGAGATGACTTTGATTTTACTTTCAAAAAACTTCAAAAATTCGTATATGACGGGCCCAGCTTGGGCGTTTGCCAAGCGGCTCATTGAAAGAGGAAAAATCAAATATCCATCTTTTGGAACGCTTGAAATATCAAAGTTTTCTTTTTTCATACGATTAAAAATTTTTCTTTCCCCTCTCCTTCGCTAAAGCTTCGGAAGAGCACGCAAAATTAAAATGC
>JACOZA010000066.1 GCA_016181565.1 Candidatus Sungiibacteriota bacterium | reverse complement strand
CGCTCGCGGGCACGCATGGAAACGCTCGAAACAAAGCTCCTGGGGAGCTTAGAGATGAAGACGAGGAGAGGATAGACTGGAGTTTCTCATCTTTTCGCTCTTCGCTGTGTACTCATATGCCGAAGAGAGTGATTTTAGGATTGGACGTGGGGACTTCAATGGTTCACACAGTTATTGCCGAGTTTCCGTCCGACGGAGCAGCTCGGATTTTAGGCGTGGGTATTGCGCCCGCTGCGGGTATTCGCAAGGGTGCAGTTATTGATCTTGAAGAAGCGACAAACTCAATTCGCGCGTCGCTGACTGAAGCCGTCGCCGAATCAAAAGTTTCTCCCCGGGCCGCCTATGTTGCTGTCGGCGGCCCGAATCTTTCGGTCAGCACCTCGCGCGGCGTGGTCGCAGTTTCCCGGGCCGACGGCGAAATTTCCGAGGCAGACGTGAAGCGCGTACTGCAAGCCGCCGAGACGTTTATACCCAAAAATCCCAACCGAGAGATTTTACACATTATTCCGCGGGAGTTTCGCGTCGATAATGAGGGCGGTATCAAAGATCCGGTCGGCATGAACGGCGTGCGGCTTGAAGTTGACGCCCTGGTTGTGGACGCATCAATTTCATCGATTAAGAATTTGACGAAATGCATAGAAGGGGCCGGGTCGCATATCCGCGAGTGTGTTTTCTCGCCCCTGGCGGCTGTCGAGGCGATACTGACTAAACGTCAAAAAGAGCTGGGGGCGCTCTTAGTTGACATTGGAGGGGGGACTACGAACTTCGCGGTATTTGAAGAAGGCCGGCTGACTCACGCCGGCAGTTTCCCTTACGGCGCTTCGCACATCACCAATGATATTGCGATTGTGTTGCGCACCGCCGTCGATATTGCCGAGACAATCAAGTTGAAGCACGGTCATGCGCTCCCAGAGGAGATTGGGAGAAAGGAACTGATTCGCATGAGCGAATTTATTGAGGATGATGAAACGGTTGTGCCGCGCCGGGAAATTGCCGAGATTATTGAAGCCCGATTCACCGATATTTTTGAACTCATCAAGAAAGAATTGAAAAAGATTAACCGCGCGCAGCTGCTTCCTGCCGGCGTCATTCTGATTGGGGGCGGCGCGCGGATTCCCGGCGTGGTTGAGCTGGCGAAGCGCGAGCTGCGGCTGCCCGCAACCTTGGGGGATTTGCAGGCTTTCTCCGACAGTATCCACGAGCGTGATCGCCAAACACTCGCCACCGTTGCCGGGCTTGTTCTTTGGGGGAAACTGCGCGAAACAGGCGAAATGTCTCTTATTCAGGACGCTCATGAGCCTAAAATGCCCGCCTGGCTTCGGAAATTATACAGTTTATTCTTCCCCTAAACTGCAAGATTTTCAGGGGTTGCAGAAAAAAACCAACTTGTGCTAACGTAAGGTATCTTTAGAAACTCACTCTTGCTCTTTGCGGGGTTCCAAATCGGAACACATTTTGGAATCCTGTGAAGGGCATTTTGTGTTCTCCTCCGGCGAGCATACCAATCAGTAAGGTTTGTGTCGGCGAGGAGAGTCCTCTGAAGCTCGCCGTAGGCGAGCGACCGTCTGCCGCCCTAGCTTCAGCGGCGGCGCAAGGAGGGTAAGCGTAACTTTGGAGAATGAAGATTAAGATATTCTGCGCGACAGCGCAGAATAAATGAACTTCATTTTCTCTATATTATTCTATGCCACAAGCGAAACCGGATTTAGAATCATCGGCGCGCATCAAAGTTGTTGGCCCCGGCGGCTCGGGGAATCACGCGGTGACGCGGATGATAGAGCATAAAATCCATGGCGTGGATTTTATCGCCATCAACTGCGATGCACAGGACCTGCATCACGCCAAAGCCAACAAAAAAATTCATATTGGGAAGAATCTCACGCGCGGACTTGGCGGCGGAATGAATCCCATGATCGGCCGTCAAGCGGCGGAGGAAAACCGCGATGAAATCCATGAAGCCGTCAAAGGGGCGGACATGATATTCATTGTCGGCGGAGTTGGCGGCGGAACATTTACGGGAGCGGCACCGATTATCGCAGAAGTCGCAAAAAATTCCGGAGCGCTCACCATCGCCGTCACCACTACTCCCTTTACTTTTGAGGGGACGCAGCGGATGCGGATTGCCGAAGAAGGGGTTCTGCAGTTAAAGGAAAGAGTAGATGCGCTGATTAAGATCCCCAACGACAACTTGCTGAAAATCATCACGCGTGAGACCTCACTGCTCTCGGCTTTTGACATGTGCGATGAGGTGTTGCGCCAAGCTGTCCAAGGGATTTCGGATCTGATTACGCTACCGGGGATTGTCAACGTGGATTTCGCCGATGTCCGAGCAATTTTACAGGATGCGGGTTCGGCATTGATGGGCGTGGGGGTGGCGTCGGGAGAAGATCGGGCGGTGGAAGCGGCGCGAAACGCGGTGAACTCGCCCTTACTCGATATTTCTATTGACGGCGCACGTGGTGTGTTGTTTAACATTTCTGGCGGTGTTGATCTTACCATGTGGGAGATTAACGAAGCCGCCAAGGTGATCACTGAAAATGTCGACAAAGAAGCCAAGATTATCTTCGGCGCGGTGCATGACGAGCGGTTAAAGAAGGGGGAGGTTAAAGTGACGGTGATTGCGACGGGATTTCCTCATGAAACTAGGAAAGAGGAGCGCCCCGAGGTGAAACGCATGTCGGTTTTCGCCGAAGATCTGATGAAACGCGACACCGCGAGTGCCCCAGAAGAAAAACAAGACGAGTGGGATGCGGTGCCTGCCTTCCTTAGGAGGAAAAAATAATTTTCTTTAGAAAATTTTTCTGCCAAAACAAACAGGCTTCGGCGATATGACCGAAGCCTGTTGGTTTTGGCTTCCGTAGTTGAATCATACTTATATGAATCAATCGATTGTGGCGCTGTGGATAACCGCGGTTGCTGTGCCGCAAGCGGGGAGTATCATACATATACTTTTTAATCATTTACAAACAGTTGCAACGCGTTCGCCGCATTTCCGATTCTTGGATCGGAATCGCACTCAAGCATCTTCAGTTCCACACCCACGCCCCAGGCCTTCTGTAGTAATTACATTTCTCGTCGGTGTTTTTTTAAACTCTTCGAGGCTTGAGACTCTCGAAGTCCTCAATCTTGAATGCCGCCAGAACCCCTTGCGCGCTTACTTATACCCCTATGGCCGAAGCCAAATTAAAAGCTCTCGAGGAGCGCTCCGCTAAAGCGCCTCAGCTCCAAATTAAGCGTTTTTTTACGGATGGGAAGACGCCGGTAGATGCATCTTTGCAATGGGTGACACGTTCTGTCAAGATGAAGCATCTCGATGGAACGTCGATTGAACTCGATAATTTGGAATTCCCGGAATTTTGGTCGCAAAATGCAGTCCAGATTGTTGCCACCAAATATTTCCGCGGCAAAATTGGAACTCCCGTTCGCGAAAATTCAGCCCGCCAGATGATTGACCGGGTGGTCGGCGTGATTCAAGCCTGGGGCGAGAAATTTGGACATTTGAAAACACGGCGGGAGTCGGAAACTTTCGCCGATGAACTGCGTTACATCCTTCTCTATCAAAAAGCTTCTTTTAACAGTCCGGTGTGGTTTAACGTCGGCGTCAAAGAACATCCGCAGTGCTCGGCCTGCTTTATCCTCAATGTGCAGGACAATATGGAGTCGATTTTGGAGTGGATCCGCAATGAGGGAATGATTTTCAAATACGGTTCAGGAGCCGGAGTCAACGTTTCGCCGCTGCGCTCGTTGCGCGAGTCACTTTCCGGCGGCGGTCTTTCTTCGGGGCCGCTGGCTTTCATGCGCGGCGCGGATTCGGTGGCTTCGATGATTAAATCTGGGGGGACAACTCGGCGAGCCGCCAAGATGGTGGTGATGAATATTGATCATCCCGATATTGCGGAGTTTATTCGGTGCAAGGCAGAAGAGGAAAAGAAAATTCGCGCCTTCATGGCGGCGGGCTACAACATGGCAGATTTGAATAACGAAGCCTGGAACTCGATTCAGTACCAGAATGCCAACAATTCCGTGCGGGTGACGGATGAATTCATGCGCGCCGTTGAGCTGGATGCGGAATGGCAGACGCGATACATTACAACCGGTGAAGTGGCCGATAGCTATAAAGCCCGAGATCTGATGCGCTTGATTGCAGAGGCGGCCTATACGTCGGGAGATCCGGGGATTCAGTTTGACACGATTATTAATGATTGGAATACCGCCGCCCATACCGGTCGCATTAACGCCTCAAATCCCTGCAGCGAATACATGCACCTCGACAATTCCGCCTGCAACTTAGCCTCGATCAATCTCATGCGGTTCCTGCGGGACGACAACACCTTTGACGTCGAGGCTTTCAAGCATACTGTTCGGATTATCATTACCGCTCAAGAGATTCTGGTGGACGGTTCTTCCTACCCTACGGCAAAAATTACTCAAAACGCCCACGACTTCCGCGAACTGGGCCTGGGCTATGCCAATCTGGGGGCGCTTTTGCTTTCTATAGGTCTCCCCTATGACTCGGAAGCGGCTGCCGCCTGGACGGGGGCGCTAACGGCGCTCATGACTGGCGAGGCCTATCGGCAGTCGGCGGCGATGGCGGGTCGGGTCGGGCCCTTCCCCGGATATCAAGTGAATCGCGAGCCGATGCTGCGTGTCTTGGAGAAACATCGCGCGAAAGTTTCCGAGATTAAACATACCCTCATCTCGGATCGCGCGGTTCTCTTAGCGGCCAAGACCGTGTGGGATGAAGCGGTGGAGCTCGGGAAACAATATGGCGTCAGGAATTCCCAGACAACCGTGATTGCGCCCACCGGCACCATCTCTTTCATGATGGATTGCGACTCCACGGGGATTGAACCGATTTTCTCGCATGTGGCGATGAAGCAACTCGTGGGCGGCGGCTACATGAAGATTGTAAACCAGGTAGTGCCGCGAGCTCTCGCTACACTGGGCTACTCCGCGGAAGAAATTGAGGACATCGTCAACTACCTCCAGGAGCACGGAACGATTGAAGGCGCGCCTCATATGAAAGATGAACATCTCCCCGTCTTTGATTGCGCCGTGGCGCCGGCGAAGGGCAAACGCTCGATTTCTTGGCAGGGACATGTGCGAGTGGTGGCCGCCGCACAGCCGTTTATCTCCGGCGCTATTTCTAAGACTTTCAATATGCCTTATGAAACCACACCGCAGGAGATTATGGATTCATATATGACGGCGTGGAAATTGGGGATTAAGGCCTTCGCGATCTACCGCGACGGGTCAAAAGCCGCACAACCCCTGATGTCCTCAACGGGGAAAGGGGGCGCCAAGGAGCAGAAATTGCCGCTGCAGCCGACGAAACGCCGGCTCCCGCCGACGCGAAGTTCCGAGACGCACAAGTTTTCCATCGCTGGACACGAGGGGTACATTACGTATTCGATATTCGAAGATGGAACTTTGGCCGAAATTTTCATCCGGCTTGCCAAGCAAGGTTCAACTCTCTCGGGGCTGCTGGATACGCTGGCCATAAGCGTTTCGATGTCACTGCAATACGGTGTCCCCTTGAAAGCCTTGGCTGGGAAATATATCTACGGCCGCTATGAACCCGCAGGCGTGACCGAGAATCCCGAAATTCCCATTGCCTATTCGATTACTGACTATATTTTCCGGTATTTGGCGCGCCGTTTCCTTGAGAAAGACGATCTTTTTGAGTTAGGCGTTGCCGATTACGATCCGGATCCGAATAATCACACGGTTCACGCCCCGGTGATTCCCGCACATACTATGGAAACTGATTCGACTGCGAAAATATCAAAGGAGGGGGTAGTATTCGCCGACACAGTCTGCCGTCTTTGCGGCGGCATGATGATTCAAACCGGCTCTTGCAAGACCTGTCTCCAGTGCGGCCAATCGTCGGGAGGGTGCGTTTGACGCTCGGGTACCGCTTTCAGAAAGCGTTCGAAATTCCCCAGCCGGAATTTCTCACTCACCATCCTCGTCGCGCCCCCTCGCCAAAGCTCGGGGACCATGCGCGCTCCTCGGATGAGTGTTTCTGGAAAGCGATATCCTCGCTTAGGGGTTTTCTTAAGGTAGCGCTACGCGCTCTTGTATTATAAACCCCGTCTGCGCCAAGGCTTCGGCGGGCGGGCCGATGAAGAAAAAACGCCCAGCTTCGCTTGAGAATTTGCTAATTGAGCTTGGGAGGGGCCCGATTCCGATAGTATCGGGATCGGGCCTTTGTGTAATAATAAAATTACCAATACGCCAAATGAAAAAACTACAACAGCCCAAAGTAGTGATTTGCGATTTCGGAGGCCAATATGCGCACCTGATCGGGCGCCGCGTGCATGAGCAAGGGTGTCTACCAATCATTGTCAATCCAGAAGAACTTTCTTTATATCTTCGCAAAAACCAAGATAGCAAAGGGCTTATT
>JACOZA010000065.1 GCA_016181565.1 Candidatus Sungiibacteriota bacterium | reverse complement strand
CCGGTGAGATAGCGGTCCCCGCCGCAGACAATACGCTCCTGGCACTGAAATTTCTGCACCGCCGCTTCGGTGATAATCCCGAAATACCCGGAATTGCTCCCGGCAGAAAGCAGTCCGCGCTTGATCAGAAATTGCTGCAATGTCGTTACTTCGGGATCCCGCAAGCCGAGATAAAGAGCTCTGCTAAAAGATCCCGTGCCCCCGGGCGCGATGGGGGCGGGAGCAATAAGGCGGAGTTCATCGAGCTTGGCGGCGGTGATGGGGCCCACCACTCCGGTGGATAATATACCGTACTTTTGCTGGAATCTCACAACACCCTCTCTGGTTAAGGGGCCGAAGTACCCCGTGTCATTTCCTGCGGCCATAAAACCGCCGGCAATCAAGAAGCGCTGCAGTACCGGGACCAACGCATCCCGAGAGCCAAAGGCGAGAATTCTTCCTTTAAATGAAACAGTCGAGTCGCTGGGGATTGGAGGAGGCGGGTAGTCCGTAGTTGAGTTGAATACCGTTATCATAACGCCTGGCGCGGTTCCTACGTTGCCGGCGGCGTCGCGGGCTGTCGCGCTTATGAGACGACGGCCGTTGGCGACAGCGCGGGTGTCCCAGGTGAGAGTGAAGGGAATTGTAACCGCTTCCCTGCCGATGGGAGCGCCGTCAACAGTGAACTGGACTCCCAGAACACCGACGTTATCCGAAGCGGTAGCTTCTATATACAACGGGCCTGATACGGCAATTCCCACCGGAGGCTCTGATATGAAGACAGTTGGCGGCAGCGTATCTGCCGCGGGAGGGGTCCCGATAGTGACCGTCACTGATTTTGTGACTGTCCCCCCATCACCCATGCAGGAGAGCGTAAAGCTGACATCGGTATAAATGGGGCCGACGGATTCGTTGCCCGAGGTGCTTTTGGGCCCGCTCCAACCGCCAGAAGCGCTGCACGAATTTGCGTCTGATGATACCCAAGTAAGTGTCACATTCCCGCCGGTGTTTATCGCGACTGGGTTGGCACTAAATGATAAAGCGGGAGCAACCGGAGGAGGCGGAAGTTGAGAAACGGCAACGCCGCAGCCAGCCGCCTGCGGCCCGCTGGCGACTGTGACCGTGTAACTGCCCTGGCTGGCATAGGAAGTGGAGAATGCCGAACCGCTGCCGGATGAAGGATTGCCGCCGGGAGCCAACCAGGAATATGAACCCGTGCCTCCGGCGGCGGTAAAGTTAGCCCGGGTATTGACTTGGACAGTTTGAGACGCAGGAGAACAGGTGAGAGTTGCGGGCGGCGGAGGATAAAAAATTTTAACTATAAAATTTTCCACACTCCATCCGTCGGGAGCATTGTCGTAGTTAATGTGCCACCAGTTGTAGCCATCAGCGACGACTGGCCCTCCGACGACGGTGCCGAGGGCTCCGGCGGCTTGAGTTCCGAGCAGTGTGCCAGAGATAGACGGCGTGGCACGGACGTTGAGAGTAACTGTGGTTTGGACGCGATCACCAATAATAAATTTTGTGGTGGGGAAAGTCACGGTCAAAGTAAACGTCGTCGTCTTCCCCAGTGGTGAACCAGTCACTGTAATGGTGTATGAACCAACGGGAGTTGAGGAAAGAGTTGATATGGCGAGGGTTGAAGTGCACGTTGGACTGCAGGAGATTGGGGTGAGTGAGGCAGAGGCTCCGGTAGGAAGTCCGGATGCAGAGAAAGATACTGACTGGGTATTGCCCTGGATAAGTGTGGCGGTGATAGTGTTTGAGCCGGAAGCGCCTTGGGCAACGGTAATGGTGCCGCTATTGGTTAGTGAGTAGTTAAACGTCTGGGGCGCGTTCGAAACCGTAACCGTGACTCCAGATGATGTTGTCTGGTTGTTCGCGGCATCCCGTGCGGTGGCAGTGAGAGTATAGAAGCCGTTGGTAACGGTAGTGGTATCCCATGAAATCCCGTAAGGAGCGGTGGCGTCTTCAATGCCAAGATTGATGCCATTCAGTTTAAACTGGACTCCGGCGACACCGACGTTGTCGGAGGCGTTGGCATTAACCGGGATGGTGCCTGAGACCGTATTACCGTTGGCCGGTGTAGTGATCGACACCGTCGGCGGCGTGATATCAATCCCTAATAACTTCGCCTTAGCGTACGCAATGACGCTCGCTACCCTCGAGTCAGTAATGTCGGCTTGATAAACTTCGATATAGGGCATCTGATAGGCGAGAGCGACATCAACGGCTTTTCTCAATACATCCGCCCGATCAAAATCTCCGTCTTTCTCTTCATCGGCAACGCAGTTACCCTTGGGGTTCATTCTAAAGGTAGCAAGATTCCCGTCTGTTCCGTCTTGGACGCTCCAGACCATCTGGGCTCCGTTTTTGCCCGGATGATCCCACAAGATTTTAAATAGCTTCTCATAGCCGGTGACGCCAGTCGGATTTAAATCAGTGCAGGCATGCAGATCTTCCCGCCAGGCGCCGTAGTTTGGATATTTTGAAAACCCGTAGGCTGTGACTTTCTCTGAAACAGAAGTTTTTTCCGTTGCGCCCGGAATGTTTTGCCAGGCGCTGATTGTTTCCGGCTCATCCCATAGGACGGTTGCAGGCAAGGCCGTCATAAATGTATCGATGGTTTGGCTCGCAGACGCAACAAGGCGATCGGAGGTAAACCCGGCAGTCGCCCAAGAAAGTTTTGTGATTCCTCCCTCGTCATAGAGATCAGCGCTCGCTTCCCATCCGGAGAGGATGCTTTGTCCGCCGCCCAGACGCAGATAAGCGACAGCCGATTCGTTTTTGTAACGACTTCCGAACGCGTTGATGAAACTCTTCAACTTCTGGAGATAAAGCGGATCCCAGGGAGCGGCAAAAACGATCTTCTGTGTATCGTCATAATAAGAAAACCTCTGCAGGCCCGGATATTGAGTCAATAGCCAGTTCGGCAATCCATTGTTTTTGGTGCTTCCTGCTTTAATATGAATGGCAAGCTTTTTGCCATTGGCCTTTGCCGCCGTTATTTGGTTGTCAATATAACCCCAGTTATACTGACCTTCACTTGTTTCAATGTCGCCCCAGCTTGTGCGAATCACAACTCCAGATACATTTGGGTTTGCCCAAGCGACTGGCGAAGGAGTATCGCCAAAGGCGGTGAGAGAATAGACGCCGCGAGAGAAGGCAACTGGAATAGGTGGTGGAGCGTTGTTCACAGTCACAGTGACTGCGAGTGCGGTCCCGTTGTTGCCTGCCGCATCTCGGGCGACGGCAGAGAGAACATGGAAACCGTTGGATGCACTAATAGTATTCCAAGATATTGAGTAAGGAGAGGAGGTATCTTCAGCCCCGAGGTTGGCGCCGTCGAGTTTGAATTGGACGCCAACCACTCCGACATCGTCAGAGGCGTTTGCAGAGACCGAGACAGTGCCGGAAATAGTTGCGCCATTTAATGGAGCGGTGATGGAAACAGCCGGAGGAGTAACATCGGGAGAAGGCGGGGTTACGAATAACCATTTTGCCGCCACGTCATAGACAGACTGGCGAAAACAACGCGTATCATGCGGTTCGCCGGGAGCACACGGCGAATAATTTTTATTTGTGGTTGAGGTTTCGGGTTGAAGAAAAGCCATAAACATGGGATACTTTCTCCCGATACTATCCCAGGTTTCAAATGCGTAGGATAGCTCCTTATCAAAACCAACTTCGTCTCTTCCACAGGTGGCCCCCGGGCAACCTTGCCGATCCGGCGGAACCCACAAGGGAAAATCATCATCAAATCCGATTTTGAATAAAGGCGATTGTATATTTAAACCCCCGAGAAAACTCACCAGTGCAGGGGCTGCAGATCCTATATAGGCATCTTTATTGGGAGTCAAGCCATGGAACAATATAGAAACATCGTTTTGCGCCGCGTTCTGTAAAATTTGTTGGGCAATATCCAAATGATCTTCCAGCTTAAATGATTGACCCTTATAATTTTCAAGAAATTTGCCGCCAACGCGGAAAATAAGTGATTTTGAGAATACTCGCTTTGAAAGAGAAAGAACATTATTAATGTAATCCCGCCATAGAGGAAGCGTCCAACCAGCATTTTCTATAAATGCGATACTCCCGCTTGCTGCGGGTTGGGCATTCATAGTACCGAGATGCCCAAAACCGGGAATAAAACCCGCAATACGCTTATCATTATTGTAGTGATTGCCTAAAGCAGCAAGAAACGCATCGTAGGGACTCCCTGATCCGTAAAACCTGGAATCCCAAACCTTAGGAACCGATACTAAGGCATCCACTCCTTGAATGCCGCATATACCCCCGCATTTGAATGAAATTCTGGGAACTCCTTTTCCATAAACCCAGGGAGGGGTTATGCTATTATCCCCTACTTGGCAATTGGGGCCTCGGCTTTGACATTCCGCGGCGCTTAGTGGGTCTTGATCATACGTAGCCACACGAATGAAAACTTTCTTTGCCGTATCTGCATTAGGATCACTGCTCCCCGTCCAGTCGCGCACCTTATTATCAATCAACGTCCAGTCAAAAACTCCTTCGGCCGGGTTGGTATACCACCATTTGACTTCGATGAATGCGGAATTTATCAAATCATTATCATTATTCAAATTGTATGGCCCCTCATCTTTATCAGTAATACCGTAAGTGAAATAAATTGGGATCTGATTTTGGCCAACATTAAATTTAGGAAGCTGTTGTCCTAAGGGCGGAGTTACACCAATACTTTTTTTCAAAAAATTACCCGCGGACCAACCGTCAGTCCCGCTATCATAATTTATATTCCACCAAATATAATCATCTGCCTGAACAGGACCACTCACCACAGTGCCTGATGCGCCGACCGACTGTGCGCCAAGACGATTATTTTGAATCGCGGGGGAGCTGCGCACCTTGACCCTCACCGACACAAGAATTCGATCGCCAACAGTAAACTTTATACTCTGCGGGGGCAATGCGCTTAGTTGCGAGGGAAACAAACTTGCAGGCGCCGTTGTTGAGGGCAAAAGAGGCGTTACAGAAGATGGGTAGCTCGCAGAAGAAGACGCGGCTGGATTCGCTAAGGAATTCTGCTGTGTCGCGGCATCCGCCGATGAAGTAGCGGCAGACGTCTCTGTAGGCACGGGAGAAGACAATGAACTTCCGACAATTGCAACCGGCGCACTTTCTTCTCCTACGAACGGAAGTTCATTTGCTAGATCCGCCAATCTATCCGGAGCACGAGCGGAAACGTACGCCAAAACAAATACTGCGGCCCAAAGCAATACTGCAATATGCGGAGAACTGCGGAAAGAATTCGGTTTCATATCTTTTCTTGATGAATTCCTTAGGGTCCCAACCAGATGTGATAGCTAGAAGACATTCAACGCCCCCCTAGTCTTTGCTCCCACCACTCCCCAGCCGGTTGAGTAGCGATCTCCGCTACAGACAATACTTTGTTGGCACTGGAAGGTACGGACCGCAGCTTCGGTAAGAGGTCCGAAGTAGCCAGTGTTGTTCCCCGCGGCAAGAATCCCGCGCTGAATCAAAAATAGTTGGAGGTTGACCACTTGAGAGTTCCGCACACCAAGATAGAGCGGAACGGTAAAAGTGGCACCGGTCGGAGGAGTACTGCCACGCAGTTGATCGATCTTGGCAGCGGTCAGTGGTCCCATGATACCGGTTGAATGAATCGCGTAGCGTTGCTGAAAGATGATAACCGCATATCTGGTCAGAGGGCCGAAGTAGCCGGTGTCGTTGCCTAATGCCAAGATGCCTTGTGCGATCAGGAACTGCTGCAGATTTTTAACCAGAGCCTCGCGAGATCCAAATGCTAAGATTCGCCCCGTAAATAATGGAGCGGTCCCGTTAAAGACTGAAATCGAAACGGTAGGAGCGGTTCCAATATTCCCTGCCGCATCGCGCGCCACTGCGGTTAGGGCGTGAGAGCCGTTGGCAACGACGGTTGAATCCCAGAAGATGGAATAGGGAGATGAAGTATCTTCAACTCCAATATTTGATCCATCAAGTTTGAATTGGACTCCGACAACTCCGACATCATCAGAGGCATTGGCGGAGACAATGACCGCGCCGGAAATAGTACTGCCGTTGGCTGGGGCAGTTAGTGATATGGAGGGAGGAGAGGTATCGCCTGGAGGAGGTGGAAGAACAGTCACAGAGACGGTGCACACTGCAGATTGAGTGCCGCTTGTGGTGGTAACGGTGTATGCCCCGGCAGTGACGTAGCTGGTTGAGAAGGATGCGCCAGAACCTGATGCAGGATTTCCTCCTGGAGCAGACCAGGAATATGTACCGGTGCCGCCTGCGGCGGTGAGGGTTGCAGAAGAATTGGTTTGGACAGTTTGAGTTGAGGGAGAGCAAGTGAGAGTTTGGAGAGGAAGGGCCGTCACCGAGAGAGTGAATGTTGTGATTTTCGCCAGGGGCGAACCGGTTATGGTGATGGTGT
>JACOZA010000064.1 GCA_016181565.1 Candidatus Sungiibacteriota bacterium | reverse complement strand
TTTTCAGCTGATAGACTTTAAGGCCTAAGGCTTCTTCCAGTATCTC
Organism: Candidatus Sungiibacteriota bacterium; assembly: GCA_016181565.1. Classification (GTDB taxonomy): domain Bacteria; phylum Patescibacteriota; class Minisyncoccia; order Sungbacterales; family JACQCQ01; genus JACOZA01. The sequence continues at coordinate 19,099 of JACOZA010000064.1, read as the reverse complement.
TTTGCGATCACGCGGCGAGGATAGGAGCCAGCGATCCACTTCGCCTTGGCCGATGATATTGTGCTTCGTGTCTCCCAACCCCATCCGCGCAATCAGTTCCACGACATCCTTCAAGCGGACAATTGAGTCATTCAGAAGGTACTCATTGGTCCCGTCGCGGAAAATTTTTCTCCCGATGCGGACCTCGGTGAAATCCAGCGGGATCCGGCCATCAGCGTTGTCAAACACTAACGTGACCGAGGCCTTACCGAGCTTGGCCGCCTTATCGGACCCGTTGAAAATCAAATCCTCTCCGCGCTTGCCGCGAAGAGATTTCATTGATTGCTCGCCTAGGACCCAGCGAATGGCTTCAGCCACGTTCGATTTGCCCGAACCGTTAGGGCCGACGATGGCGGAGACCGCGACGGGAAATTCGAGCGTGGTTGGTTTAGCGAACGATTTAAATCCGGAAATTTCCAGCGTGGATAATCTCATTCTTCTATTCAATAACATGCCCCGCTCTCGCGAGGCTTGATTCAAGAATATCATAAATCACATCAACCCAAAATGCGCCAGGCTGCATTTTAAACACAATCTGAAAAATGAAAACGGACCATCTCTCGACGATCCGTCCGCGTGACTCTCTGTGAGGCACGCACTGCTACTCGAAGTACTGAAGGGCCAGTTTCCGGATTTCTTCCAGGCGTCGGCGCCGCCCCAGTACATGCGCGGGCGACACCTCGGGGGTCACCGCGCCCTCCCATCCCGATTCTTTCACGAACCGGCAGAAGTCGCGGAGCGGCAAACGACCCTGCCCGAGAAAAACGTTGCGGCCAGCCGAGTGGCCGAGCGCGGGATTGCTGTCGCAAAGATGAATCTCCTTGACCAGCGGCCCCAGTTCCCGCCAGCCCTGAATCAGGCGATCGCGAAGCGCCGACACGCTTTCCGGGAACCCTTCGACCCCCGAAACCCCGAAAGACATCTCAAGGTAGTGCTGGGTGTCAAAGACAACCGGCAAGCTGTGCTTATGAACCACCTTGATAAAATCTTCGCAGGTGATACGGCGCGCCAGGTGCTCGTTGAAACAGCTATCGGTCTGCAGCCACCGGTTCGGATGCCCCAGCACCTCCCGCCAACGGTCCGCATAGACTACAACCGGCAAATCATCTTCCGGCAGATGCTCCGCGAGAGTGTAGCCCGTAGGCTGGGTACACCCCAGCCAATAGAACAGATGGTTGAACCAGTGCGTCGGGTTTTCATCAATGCTCCACGCCTGGTGAAAGTGCGCCGCTAGCCCAAGCGACTGGGCTACACGGCGGCAATCTTTCGCCGCTTTCTTCGACATTCCAAGGAGTGAAATCTCCACCCCACGGAAACCTGCCGCCCTCGCGCCTCGCAGCGTCGTGACGAACGGTAAACCCAGCACCCGCATGTATGGGATGAATACCGGCGGCTCCATAGCTTTTGTCTCCTTCCAAAGGACTCGGGCTGTGATGGGGAGAACAAAACTAGAGTAACATAAAGTATTACTACGGTCAAGTTTTGAAAAAACTACGCTCCTGCCCTACTGAAGAAACGCTCGGCTGAAATAGAGCTGGAGCGCGACGATTTTGTTATGGTTGGTCCTATTCATCAAGCGAAAGAATTTGCACAGCAGCGAGTTTAGCGGCGGTGTAGGTTGAATCAAAACTCGCGTCCACCACGACAAGCAGAGCCGAGAGCATGCACTCGAGCTTCTCTCGGCCCCAGTTGGCCAAAAGTGCCGCAAGGGCCGGATCGGCTTGATACGGATCGCCGATGCGAACATAATAGACCGCTGCCGTCTCTTCAATCACCCGCTTTATAAACTGATCCATCGGCTGACCGTGACTCGAGATTGAACGCAATATCTGAAAAGCACCCTTCGCATCATGGGTGACAAGCGCGGTGACGAACTCCTGCGTCGTCGGACAACTCACAACCATACGACCCCCCGGCGTCTGACTAATGACCTCCGGCACGATTGTCGAGAGAGACGAAGCGGCAACATTTTGCAAAGACACTGCCGAAGTCTCTATTCTTGAAATTGGCGCGGTGATTTGTCTCCCCGTTGGATGCCAAAGGGATTTTATCCGCATTGATGCGAGAGAGATGGGACGTGATAGTCGCGTTAACCATCGCGCCATAAACCAAGAAAGTATAAATAGATTGGTAAATAAAAGCACGGTCTCTACATTGTCGCCGACGCCGGTATAGGGAATCTGTGAAAGCGTGATGAAAGCCAGCGGTTGAATCTGCTTGGTCAGTGTGATGATGGGAGATGATCCTCCGCCGCCGCCTCCTCCTCCTCCGCCGCCTCCGCCGGGCTGAGTAACAGTGAGAGTCGCCTGACAAGTTGTTGAGGCAGTCGGAGTTGAAAAAACGCCGGTATATGCAGTCGTCACGCTCGCGGTCACAGTCGTTGAGCCGATCGGGGCGACTTCACCAATACCTTGATCAATCACTGTCGTAGAAGCATTAGAGTCCCAAGAAAGAAGCGAGGATCCTCCGGGTTGGATGTTGGCGGGATTTAGCGACATGGTGCAGAAAAGCGGGGGCGGTCCAGGCGGCGGCGCAATGTCATTATTCGTAATCGTGCAGGTCTTGGCATCTCCCGCAGCTAAGTTAACCGCGCCGTTCGCGTCACAGTCGCCGCTAAAAGATGCGCCGTAATCTGATTGGCTGGTCTCGGAAACCGTATATATGCCGGGAGCAAAAACATTAACATCGCCGCTTGTGACTGATGTGCCGTTTACAAACAAAGGGAAATCAGAGACTTGTTTGGTGCCGCCGTCATCATTAATAATTATCTTGATTACCTGCAGTGTCGAAGTCGCGCCAACAATAGGAGGAGCCGGCGGCTGTTCTGCAAGCGGCGGATTTTCGCCTCCATCGCCGCCATCACCTCCGCCGCCATCTCCGCCACCGTCGCCACCGCCGTCTCCGCCACCATCGCCGCCTCCGTCGCCTCCGCCATCGCCGCCTCCGTCTCCACCTCCGTCTCCACCACCATCGCCGCCTCCGTCTCCGCCACCGTCTCCGCCACCGTCGCCACCGCCGTCTCCGCCACCATCTCCGCCATCTCCGTATGCAACGTGAACCGAGAATATATTCGAAACTATAGGAACATGAAAACTTTGCGCCAGACGGCCAGCAACGAAAAGAAAGACAAATACTAAAACAGCGAGTGTAAGCCAGAGACTCACCTTTCGAGAAATGCGCGAGATATAGAATTTTCTTCGGATTATTGTGTGCATACTTTTTCTTACCCCCTTCACTGTCCCCTTGCATAAAAGATCCAATGAAAGAGAGAGGAAAAAGATTGTTAAGTGAGGGCGCCAGCGCTTGCTGGCGCCCTCACTGCTGGTTACTTTACGAAGTGGTAGTTGGAGGTGCTCTCCCGCGGCAAGCGGAAAAACTCCCCAAATCCCACCCCCTTGAACGACGTCCCGCACTGACCATCGGCAATCTGCTGTCCGGTGCACGTCACTAGCCGCCCCGACGGCGGATAATGTAGCTCCGGCCGGCGCCACGGCGAGTGAATCACGAGAACTGTGTCGCCGTGGATCCAGTTAGTAGGCAGCGTCAACGTCCCCTCGCCGTCGCAAACCATTATCTCGAAGGCGTTGGCCTGCGGACTGAACTCGCGCGGGATCATTGACGGCTTTCCGTTGATTCGGACCACCGTCCCCCGCGCTCTTTCGTATGCCACGTCGCGAAACTCCACGACGAAACGATGACATCCGGCGTAGGGCTTCAGCTCGCCTTTCCGCGCGGCATTGCGCAATTCGCCGCCGAGATCACGACTTTGCAAGCCGTGAACTGCGGCTAGCCGTTTGACACCGATCCAGCTTGAGCCGTCCCAGACACGGATCCGAATCGTGTGATCTGACTCCACCCGCACGGGCACAGCTTCTGCTGGTGCCGGCGCTTTGAAGGTTTTGACCAGCCCGACCTCGACTTTCCAGAAGCAGAGATTGTCGCACACCAACGGTTGCGCCACGGTGTACTTGACCCTCGCCTCCTCCTCTGTGAAAAAGTGCGCCTTGAGGTTCGGCTCGCGAATTTTCGCCGCGGGCTCATACACCACCCGCGGAACCACTTTGTCGCGGCCGAAGGCCATCCAGTCGCACTTTTGGCCGGGAGCGATCTCACCAACGGTGTACCCGCTGGCATCAATCTCCTTGGCCACAATCTCTGCAAGCAGAGCCTGCGGAAGCTCGAGTTTCGACAGTTGCTCGACATTGAAGAACGGCTGGTCCTTTGCGAGCTTCAGCGCTTTCTCCTTCTCCTCCTTCGTCATGGAAGAGGCACTGATGTGATTCTTGAGCGCATCCGCCATGACCATTGACTTCTTGATCTTGGTCACGAGCTTGGCCTTGGCGGCCGGCGGAATGCCGGCGAAACGCTCGATGGCTTTCTCGATATCGCCCTTGAAAGGGTCGACGCCCGGCTCGGACCAGACGAACTCGTCCGAAGCCGCGAAAGCCCCGAACGGCATCAGGATTGCTACCACGAGCAACGCGGCAAGACGCATCATGACGACTTCTCCTTTCCGCGCGACGAGCGGAGGTTACCGCACCAAACGCGGCGGGTTAGGTCACTTCGTTCTAACTAGTCAAAGATCAACTTCTCCGCACAATTACGAAGAAGTATCCGATGACGATTAGGGGATCGTCAACGGATAGCTCTTCATAAACTCGGCTTCGACAACGTAACGATCCTCCCTGCCGCCGAAAATCCGGCAGGTTGAAATGGTAAGAAGTTTCCGTGTAGTCGCAAGATCTATGTGCGCATCATCGACGACCGCAAGACCCGTGCTGTGCCCAAAGAGAAACACATTTCCTACCTCCCCAAGTTTTCCCGACCCCGGGTAGTACACCGCCCCTTTTGTGAGGGCGGTGTTAAGAATGTTATCATCAGTGCTCGCTGGCGTCACAATTTTTGCACTAAGGCCTATATTCTCAATGATGAGCCGCGGTTCACTCGAATACGCACTCTTAGTGTCCGGCATTACTTCATCAACTCCTTCCCCCTTGGCGGTACTTAGTGTTGCGCTAAGCAGAGATACATGGCCACCGCGCAACCCCGACTTAACCCCCTCGCCGAGTGCACCCACTCGGTCAGGAATAAAACCAAAAGTATAGAGTGTCGAAAAAAGCACCGCAAAGCTCATGAACCAAAGGATATAAAACGTCTTAGAGAATCGCGCAGGCGCAGCCACATAAACCGCCGCGTCTTTTTCAGGCGCTTTGGCGGCTTGCGTTTTTAGCTGTTTGGCATCGCCGCGTAATAATTGCGGCTTTCGTGCTGACATTGGAGACAACTTCAACTTATTATTTTTAGCATTTTTACCCGCACAAACAAGAAAACAGAGACATCTTGAAATAATATTGATATAAAGTCAAGAATTCTAATCCTTATTTCAGATATGCCAGCACCCTCAAACTATTGACATAAGTACATAAATAAATATAATAGATTCGTCATTTATGCCCGACAAAGACAGAATTATCAGGCTTGGCTTACTCATTTTTGCTGCCATCGGCCTTCTGGCCGTCCTGGGTTTTGGTATATGGGGGGCGATAAAACTGGCGGCGGGATTTCCTTCGCCCAAAACAGCACTCACCCGCCTCGCCTCGCTTGTTTCGGGAGTCACTCTGACCAGAGAACGGATTGCGCCAATCGCGACGGTGACAGTTGACCCTAAAGCAGTAACGACCGGGAATACTTTTACCATCGCCTGGGAACGCGGCGGGAATGATGAGAACATTGGAGCCTATGAACTCACGTACCCTTGTGATACCTCCGCAACCCTACAATTGCCCTCCGGCGAGACAATCCAGTGCAACGCGCTCTTTAATCTGTGGTCAAAAAATTCAATGACCCTGGCTATAATCTCGAAGAGTTTATCCCCCGTGAATCTGCCAATTTCAATTTATTTCACCGCGCAAGGGAAGAGTGAACCTGTTCTGGTGGGGACAGGAAACATCACCGTTACCCCCAAACAGGAAATTCTGCCAAATGCCAACGTTCCGCCCGCCCCCAAACCTGAACCAGCCATACTGACACCGGGGACGGAAACGACCAATACCTATTTCATCGGGAGTCAGACGAAAATTGGAAGCGGCGCGGCGGATCTCACGATTCAGATAGTGGACGTGGGGATTATCAATGAAGCGACGGGGATATTTACGCATGCGACGTCAGTCAACCCTAACCAACGCGCGGGAATTGTATTCGATGTTACAAATATCGGCGGCGTCCCCTCCCAGCAGTGGAAATTTCAGGCAGCCTTGCCGGCGGCTGGAGGTAATTTCACTTCAGATACGCAAGATTCGATTGCCGCAGGCGCAAGAATCCGCTACACCATCGGTTTTAGGGACCTCAACCACCGCGGAGAAAATACTGCAGTGATTACAATTGACCCCCATCAGCAAATCTCGGATGTAAACCGTGCCAACAACACTGCTTCAACGACTATCGTGCGCGACTACTGATCTATCAAGCGACATACAAAAAGAACCTCTTAGGGGGCTCTTTTTGTATGTCAGTCCCAGCTCTTGGCAGTCAGTGCTAGGCGCGCGGCCTCTTCCTGCGCTGCCTGCTTTGACGGGCCTTCGCCTTCGGCTACAAGCTCATCCTTTAAATAGATGCCGACGACAAAATGCTTATCATGGTCCGGCCCCCATTCTCTGATAACTTCATATGACGGAGTGATACCGACACGTTCCTGGGCTTCCTCTTGAAAGCGGGACTTGGGATCTTGATAAAGCTTATTCGCAAGTACTTGAGGAAGTCGAGTCGCAACCGTTCGCAATAAAAACTCTTTCGCCGCTAGATATTCTTGATCTAAGTAAATTGCTCCCACCAACGCCTCAAAAGCATTCGCCAGAATAAATTGGCGGGCCCGGCCGATATCGCGAGCTTCTCCTCGAGATAAAAGCAGAAAATCATTCATGCCGATCTCAAGCGCCACCTCCGCCAGCATTTTTGAGTTCACAAGCGCCGCGCGGAGCGTTGTCAGTTCTCCTTCTGGCTTTTCGGGGAATTGGCGGTAGAGCTCTTCAGTAATAATTAACTCCAGCACTGCGTCCCCCAAAAATTCCAGCCGTTCATTATGAGAAATCCCCATCCCCGGATTTTCATTCAAATAGGAACGATGCACAAAGGCCTGCCGCAGAAGGTCTTTGTTCCGAAACGTCACTCCAATTTCTTTTTCGAACTTCGAGAAATCGCTCACGGGGGTCTCGCCACTAGCGACTAGTGCCTAGCAAACAGAAAATCTGGTGGCTAGTGGCTAGTCGCTAATTGCCAGCGACGCTGATTACTTACGCGTTGGTTTCTTTTGTCGTTTCATCTCGCTCCTCCGGCGCGGCGGATCGAGTTCCCCTGGTTTCTTTTTTCTTTTCATGACGCGAGGGATGCTCTTTCCCGGGCTCGCCGATCTCACGGTAGACTGTCCCGAGCACTCCATTGATGAAACGGCCCGATGACTCGCCTCCGAAACTTTTGGCGAGTTCAATCGCTTCGTTAATGGCAACTTTTGGCGGCACCTCTTCGCGATTACCGAAGAGCAACTCGTAAAGACCCAGGCGCAAGAGATTTCGATCAACTGCGGTAATCATGTCAATCGGCCACTCGGGAGCAGCTCGCTCGATGATCGCATCAATCTTCGGCAAGTTATGGCTGACGCCGTTCACCAATCGCCAAATGAAATCTGTGCCCTCAAGCCCCGGGCCAAACTCTTGAATATTGCGTTCCACAATCGCCGGGAGTTCCTCGGGATTTTTCCCCTGGAAGTCCCACTCGAAAATGGACTGCATCGCGATACTTCTCGAAAGGTGCCGATTGGCCATAAGGAACTAAGGTGCTAGATGATTGTTGCGAGTGATAGATACTGCAGCAACAAGAGAAAAGTTACCTGTTACCCTTAACCTATCACCTATTCCCTATTTGTGCGAGAGCTCTTCTGCTACGAGCGGCTTTCCTGTTTCTGCCGCCTCGGCTTCGTGTTCGTGCAGCTCTTTTTCCTTCTTTTTTCGCTCTTTCTTGTCGAGCTTGGCCAAGACATCAATCACCGGCCGGCCCTGATAATAGCCGCAATTCGCGCAGACGTTATGGGCCAGCGCTTCTGCCCCGCAGTGAGAACATTTCGGAAAGACACGCGCCTTCAGCGCGTGGTGTGACCGCACACGTTTCTTCTTGCCTTTCGTATGCTTCATCCGGACAACCATACTGCACCAGAGTATCAGATAAGCCATGCCCTGACAATACTTTCCGCTTGGAGCACAACCTAAGAAGCAGCGCCCTTAACCAGCTCTCGATAGAGAGCAAAGGAGAGCGCTATGACAGCTCTTTCTCCGACAGTCGCCAAGCCAACAATCTGGAACCTCAACCCTAAACCAGGCATTTCGTTTATCGAGCGGTGGGTTCCTCACAACAGTGAGGAATGGGTACTGCATCGCCTTCGGACCTGGGGCTGGGTCCGACTGGGAGATCTAGAAAAGGCAGCAGGATACTCACGCGAGGAGTTACTTAAAGGATACGGCAAGTTTAGGCGATACAATCGTGGCTGGAGGCATCCTGTTCTTCTCGTCTTCGAAACGGAGCACGGGGGTGGGATGCGTCACGTACGAAGAGCTTGAGACGCTTCTTGAAGTGAGACAGACGATCTTGAGAGCTGCGGAGTACGTCCAAAAATTCGTCGCTCATCCACGGCGGCTGAAACGCAATTTAGAGTCAGTTCACATCAAAGGAGCGCCTCGTCAGCGCTCCTCAATTTTTTTCATGCCTAGTGCAACCTCCCGCACTCCTACCACTATGATACTGCGCAGTATCATAGTGGCTTTCTTACTCGTGGCAAATACGCAATCCGCGGAAGGCGTGGTATTGAGCCAGTGATGGCATTGCCAAATCTCTGAAGCAGAGCTTCTATATTTTCTTGACGCTGCAACCGCTTTATAGCCAGTCGCAATCCCCTGCCACTAGATTTTAGCCGTTCGCTGATTGAGGCAATCGTTGCATCAGTGACGCCCGCTGTCTTCCGAATATCAAAGTAACTATGGCCGCTCTCAATCATCAGCGCAATCAAAAGACGCTTCCCGAGCATAATTTTCTCCGTCGTAGACAGGAGGTCATCAAAAAATAGTTGCAGATTCTTTTTATTTTTTATAGAAAAAGTAGCCTCAACAATGCGCTGACTTAATTGGTTTACTTGGCTACCAGAGAGTTTATATTTCGACACGTGTGGCATTTTTATACTCCAGCTTTCTACTATAATACTGCGCAGTATTATAGTAGAAAGGGTAAATGGATGCCAGGGCAATAATTGGGCTGCCTTTGGGCTTTAGCTGCAAGACTTTACTACCGCAATACCCTGACGGCTTGCCGCGGGGTCACTATAATAATAGGATTACCCGTCCGGAGCTTGCTCCGGGGTTAATACCATTTATTTCTTAGCGCTTCGACATCAAACTTCGCTTATAGACGTCCAAATGCTCGAGCGCAATCCCCGTGCCTCGCGCCACACAGAGAAGCGCGTCATCAGCCATGTGCGCCGGAATGCCGATCTCGCGCTGGATTAAGATATCGAAGTTGCGTAAGAGCGAACCGCCGCCGGTCATCACAATCCCGCGATCCATGATGTCTGCGGCCAGTTCCGGCGGAGTTTCATGGAGCACGGTCTTGATGGCGCGGACGATTTCCTGCAATTCTCCTTCAATGGCTTCCGTCACCTCCGAGGAAGTAATGGCGATAGTTTTGGGGAGGCCCGTCAGAAGATCGCGGCCTTTCACGGACATCTCTTCTTCTTGCGGCAGACGTACAGCGTTCCCGATTTTAATCTTTATGTCTTCCGCCATGCGGTCGCCGATGGCGAGATTGAAATTCTTTTTGATGTGTTCGGCGATCGCTTGATCAATTTTGTTTCCGGCAACTTTGACAGAAGTCGAGGCCACAATCCCTCCGAGTGAAATCACCGCCACATCCGTTGTCCCCCCGCCAATGTCAATCACAATATGCCCCGCCGCTTCATTGATGGGGATCCCCGCGCCAATGGCGGCGAGCACCGGCTCTTTCACGACATAGGCGGCTTTAGCGCCCGCATGCACTGCGGCTTCAATCACTGCGCGCCGCTCGGTTGATGTCACCCCGGCTGGCACCGAAATCATCACTTCCGGCCGGAAAATTCTAATCCAGCCGCCAGCTTTGGTAATAAAATAACGGAGCATCGCCTCGGTCACGCGGTAATCCGCGATCACTCCGTCGCGGAGCGGACGATACGCCACAATGCTGTCGGGGGTCCGGCCAATCATCTCGCGGGCTTCATTGCCAACCGCCAGAATCCGGTTGTCATCCACCGACACTGCAACCACCGACGGCTCATTCATCACCACGCCTTTACCCGGAACAAAAACCAGCGTATTAGCTGTCCCCAAATCAATACCAATCCGTCGCACAAAGCCAAATGCCATAAGATACCCAATTTAAGCAATTATAAGAGAGTTATGCAACCCGCTCGATGTCAGCTCCGAGTGAACGGAGACGTTCGTCAATGCGCTCATATCCCCGATCGATCTGGTCGATTTCCGTGATCGTCGTTTCCCCTTCCGCCACGAGCCCCGCTATCACTAGCGTGAGGCCCGAACGAATATCCAATCCGGCGATCTGGCCGCCGCGAAGGGGCGTGGGACCGACAATGATAGCTCGATGAGAATCAAGTACTCTGGCATTCGCGCCCATCTTTTTTAATTCCTCGATGTATCCCAATCGACTTTCGTACATCCACTCATGAATCAGTGACTCGCCAGCGGCCTGTGTGGCCAGCACCGCAAACGGCGGAAGATGATCAGACATTAATTTCGGGTAGAGCCCTGATTGCAGTCGGAACCCTTTATACGGCGAACGCGGTTTTTCAATGAATAAATCCGCGCCCGACAAATGATGCCCGACACCCATTTTGGAGAGCTGCAGCAACACCGAATCGAGGTAACAAGCGTTTATGCCGCGAATAACAATGACCGAGCGCGTGGCCGCGGCTAAGGCCGCGAAGCCGGAAATTTCCATCTCATCGGGATTGATGCGAAATTGCGTACCGTGCAGGCGTTCTCTCCCTTCAATTCTGACCACGCCGACATCCGTCCATTGGAGATTCGCTCCCATCGCGCGGAGCATGGAAGTGAGTTCCTGAACGTGCGGTGATTGATCGGCCAGATGAATTTCTGTGACACCGGGCGCCAAAACTGCCGCCAAGATGGTATTCTCCGTAGCTGTAACACTCGGCTCCTCAAGGGTGATTCTAGCACCGGCCAGATTGGCGCCGTTCAGATTAAGTCTTTCGCTTTCTCCTATCGCAACGCCGAGCCCTCGCAGCGCATTTAAATGAGTCGTCAGCGGACGGGCGCCAATTTTGTCGCCGCCGGGATACGATAGCGACGCGGAGCGCAGGCGCCCGATGAGCGATCCGGAAAATAAAAAAGACCCGCGCAGCTTTCGCGCAAGTTTATCATCAAGAGTCGCCGCAAGCTCCTTGGCTTCAATTGTGAGTCTATGCCCCGCGCCGTCCCAATTGATTTTGGCCCCCAAACTTCCGGCAATCTCAATCATGACGCCGACATCGGCGATATTGGGAACATTTTCGAGAATCACCGGCTCGCGAGTCAGTAAGGCTGCCGCAATGGCCGGAAGCGCCGTGTTTTTGGAGCCAGAGACACTAATTTCGCCGTGGAGTTGGCGACCGCCTCGGATGCGAAAGATTCCTCGTGCCATAACCGTGTTTTATCATAGCGCACCTTAAGAGACTTCTTCCAGCCAAAGCAATTGGCAAAGGCTGATTTTCCCGCTATGGTACATGATACAGACCTTATAATTTTATGCGAAAAACGACGCGACGCGCCATCTTCTACGGATTTTTACTTGCTTTCCTCGCGGCGACGCCATTCATTATTCTTTATTCCCTGGGATATATTCCCGATATTAAAGAAGGGCGGCTGAATCTGACCGGCGGTTTTTTTGTCAAAACGAATGAAACCGGAGTGAATATTGCTGTCAACGGGGCGATTGAAAAACAAACTGGTTTTTTATCGCGGGGAGCATTGGTTAACGACGTCCCCCCGGGGACCATTGCGGTGGAAGTGACGAAAGAGGGCTTCTATCCCTGGCGAAAGGCAATTGAAATCGAGGGGCAACTGGTGCAAGAGTTTCCTTATATCCTTTTAATACCGCGAAACCTGAACTCATCAATCATTGCGGGCGCTACAACCTCTCTGCCTCTGTCTCTCGTCCCCAAAGCGCTCATCCCCGATCCAAACGGCCAAAAACTTTTTTGGGCAACCATAGAACGCAAAGCTGCGTTACTTCGTCTCATTGACCGTGAGAGCGGCAAAGACGTGCGCAGCGGGGTTTTTCTTCCTGCGGGAGAAAATTTTGAAAGCGCCTCCTGGAATGGTGATGGGTCCGAGGTGCTGGTGGGCGCCAGCGGTGAAAACTCCAAACGCTGGTATGTCATTAAGGCCGACGGCGGAAAACCGGAACGGCTCTTTGATCCTGCGGGAACGCTTTTCCTTACAAGCTCCGCGACCTCAAGCATCCAAGTCGACCAGCGCCTAAAACTCGGAGCCGTCAAGCAGGTTGTCTGGGATATATCGACAGCGAATCGCTTCTACCTATACAACGGAGAAAATCTGTATCGCTGGGACCGAGGAGCACGCGCTGCCCGCCCCGTACTCCAGCGCATCGAGGCCTTTACGGTCACTGGCGACGAAATCATTTTTATCAACCAAAGCGGCTTCATCGGGCGAGCAGATCTTGATGGAACCATCACTGAATCGCTTGATCGCCCAGGATTCTTTATAAGTGAGGCACAAACGCCGCAGATTTTCAAAAGCACAACTGGCGCGATAATTGTCGCCGACAGCGCCGGAGGACTCTACTACGGCGAAGCCAGCGCAAAAAAGTTCAAGCCAGTGGCCAGCAACGTGAGTATGATTAAATTTTCACCAGACGAGGAGCGCCTCGCTTACAGTAACCAAGACGGCGAACTTTTTATGCTCCTTTTCGCTGATGAGAACCGTCAGCCGTTTCGGCCAAAAAATACGCCTTATCAACTAATTGACGCGGCGGTCCCGATTGGTAATCTCATCTGGTTCAACAAAAAATCGACTCACATCGTCTTCACTACTAAAAACGGCATTTTTATCACCGAAACCGACAACCGCTTCGGCACGAATACCACTACATTAAAGACCGGCCAATTTCTCATCGCCGCAGTTCCTAACGACCCAAATAGTTTTTACTTCACCGACGGCGAAGCTATCCAAGAGATGACGATCAAATAAAAAAGCGCCTGCCCTATATATACGCGATCATGCCGAGCAAACATTGAAGACGGAACCTCAGCATTCCAGGGACTCTTTCATTAATATAAGTTTTCATTCACAGCGAGTGAACACTTTACTTTCTATTCAGAAGTAGTAAAGTACTGACAATGCCGAAGGTGCTGAAGAGTCTCATACTTAAGGAATCATTTGAGGGAGGCTTGAAACATTCCCTCTATTCGAATTTTAGAAAGTGGTCAGATGCCTTCCTTGAATTGGCCGACAATGCTGTTAGCAATAGGATTCCAAAAAAAAAGTTGATAATTAGCATTCTAACCACGCCTAGGACATTAACCATTACTAACTATGGAGGATTAGGCATGGGTGTGGACGAACTTAGAGCGTTTCTTCAATGGGGCAAAATCAAACCCAGAAGCCCCTATGATTTGGGAGCATATTCGCAAGGTGGAAAGTCAGCCATGGGCTATCTTGGCACCTCAATGAAAATTAAGGCTTCTCCGATGGGCAAAAATGTCTACTACTTAATGGAGGACGACAACTTACATAACTATGAATTGAAGAGCTATTCAGTAATTAAGATGAAGACCGATGATCGCAACGGTTACGTCGAAGTTCAAGTTCAAGGTTTAAGAAGAAGTATTAATGAGAATGAGCTAAAGGCACTCATGGCGACTGTATACAGACCACTTTTCGAAAGCGGTGGGGTTGAAATAAAACACAACGGCTCGGCTGTACGTATAGAAAACTTCCCCCTAGATGAAGATTTCAAAATTCAAAAGTTTTATTTCCCGGTCAAGAAGGGGAATGAATATCACCAACAGGTGCGTGGATGGATTGGGCGTTTAACTACAAGAAGTGGCATCAAGGGTGGGATGAGATGCTATAAGCTTGGTCGCCTTATCTCGGATAAAGAGTTCTTCGGGCAGCCAGACGCGCACTATAAGCAGTCGCTCAATTTTCTATTCGGGGAGGTTCATCTAGACCACATCCCCGCAACTACAAATAAGACTGATTTTGATAGAGACTCGGGCGAGTGGAAAGAAGTTGAACAACAACTGTTTACGATACTTCAGCCTCATATTGACGAACTCCTTGGAAGAGAGCTTGAAGAGCCAACTGATGAAGAGAAAGAGAGAGTAAAAAAGGCAAAGGAAATTTTCAATGAGCTTATGAAACTCATGAAGAAAAAACTTGAAGGGGCTGGGACCATCAATCTGTTGAGCGAAGGACAGAAACCAAAAGAAGAGAGAGAAGTGAAGCTAGAATACATTCCACCCTCATCCAGCAGAAGAAAACAAATACCTCGCACGCCGCCTCCGAAAGACTCCGTTGGGAAACGGCGAAGGCTCAAAGAGTTTATGGATTGGACGATACGTCCCATGGATGAAACAGTGAGAAGCAAAATAGAAGACAACGGTGGGAGAAAATTGCTTGTAATCAACAATATTTTCCCTGGGTTCAAAGCCGCTAGGGGTCATTTATTGTATCTGATTGAAACAGCCGTCCTGCAGCTTTCAAAACCCGATATAGATGAAAAATTGACTATTGATGAGTACCTCGAGGACTTTGATGAAATGTACGCTTTCTGCTGCAGTAACTTTTCTTCGGTTAAGGAATCATTAGAGAAAAAGAAAAATAAATCCTATTATCCGGTAGCTTAGAGTGCTGATCAAAACAAAAAGCCACCAAGTGGTGGCTTTTTGTTGCCCCTAAAGACTGCTCCTGTAGTCCAGGAAATCGCTCGGTTAGTACGTCGCCTTCACAGGCAGTCTTAAGGAGCAAGTGGACTATAACAAATTGGGAAACCTGGGTCAACCCTGGGAATAGGTAGAAACTGTGATTAGCTAAAGGGCAAAACCCCCAAATCCATTCCTATGCATTTTGGAGGAAATGGCCGGGGTGGTCACTTAGTACTTCTGCTACCAGAGTGCTTGTTTATCTCTTTGCCCACTGCGGGGCGCGCCTGGCTTTTTTGAGGCCAAACTTTTTGCGCTCCACGGCCCGGGCGTCGCGCGTCAAGAATCCGGCGCGTTTCAACCGCTTGCGAAATTCGGGATTGAAGACTGTCAAAGCGCGCGAGATGCCGAGCCGCGCAGCTTCAGCTTGAGCATGCACGCCGCCGCCGGCAACTTTAATGGAGATGCGGAATCGCCCTTCTGATTTCATTTTCTTCAAGGGATCTTCCACAATCCGCTGAAGCTCCATGGTTGGAAAATAGGTTTGATACGGCCGATCATTCACGACGGTCGTCATCTCGCCTTTGGTATAGAGACGCACGCGCGCCACAGCCGTCTTCCGGCGCCCCACGGACTCAAAATAGCGATCGGTCTTGGGAATATCGAATGCAAATTCGCCCGAGACTTCTTTTGTTTCGAAAACCTCGGGCTCAATAGCGGGAGCGACCATTGGCGCCTCTTTGACTTCTTCAACTGGCTTTGCCGCCTTTTTCGCTATGGCGGCCTTGCCCGCCGCTTTCTTTTTTTCTCCTTTTTTCTTTACAGCCATTTTTTTATCCTATTTATCCTCCCCGCGATGCATAACTAAATGTTTCATCCGAACCACGCGCAGCCGATTTTTAGGCAGCATGCCGGCCACGGCTTTTTCTAAAACCTGCCGCGAATCCTTAGCGAAAAGATCAACGTATCGTGTCTCCTTCAAGCCGCCGTGGAATCCGGTGTGATGGCGGTAGAGTTTCTGCCACGGCTTTTTGCCGGTCACGCGGATTTTATCGGTATGGGTAACGACCACTCGCATCTCCCCGGGCTTGGAATAATCAAAGGCCGCGCTGCTTTTTCCCATCAGCAACTTTGCCACTTCCGTTGCCAGGCGCCCCAAGATTTTTCCCGATGCGTCAATGCGAAGTTCCATCATAAATCAGTTCTTGGTTAGTTAGTTTTTGGTTTTGGTTCTTAGTTTTTGGTCTAAGTTTCCAGTAACTATAACTATCAACTGATAACTAGAACTATCAACCCTCAACTAAAAACTATACGAACTCTATAATCGCCAATCTGGCTCCATCAGACCTTCGCACGCCAGTTTTCATAATGCGCGTGTAGCCGCCGTGGCGGTCATGATATTTCGGCGCAATATCATCTATCAAAATTTTGGCAATCTTCGGCGAAGTCGAGGCCATAATTTCGCGGCGGTTGTGAAGCGCGCGTTTCGTCTCTCCCCGTGAGACGGCCTTGGCTTTAGTAACCAAGCGCTCTACCTTGGGACGGATTTCTTTGGCGCGCGCCTCGGTTGTCTGTATGCGCTTTTTCAGGACCAAAGCCGAAATCAGGCTTTTGATAAAAGCTTTCCTCTGGTCGCGCGTTCTGCCAAATTTTCGTCCACGTCTCTTGTGCTGCATGCCTCTACTCCTTCAGGGATAACCCGACACTCGCCAGATATTCTTTAATTTCTTCGACGCCTTTTTCCCCGAGCCCTTCAAGACCGCGGAGTTTCTCTTCTTTTTTCTTTGTGAGAGCTCCCACGGTTTTGATGCCGCTCTCAACCAGCGCGCTGGTGGTGCGCGCCGAAAGGCCGGCATCGGCAATTTTTACCTTCGCCGGAACAACTGCCTTGGCTTTGGGCATTTCCTCTTCGGGCGCTTCTTCGCCTCGCACAATCTCGGGCTTCGTCTCTCTCGGCCGGATAGCCTTGAACTGGTCGACCACGGTATCAATCGCGGCCACCAACGCTTCGCGGGGAGAAATACTCCCATCCGTCGTGATATGGAGACGCAAGCGATTATAGTCGGTACGGTCCCCCACCCGCATATTCTCCACTTCGTAGTTGACATGCCTGACCGGAGAAAATGCCGCATCCAGCGCAATCACGCCGATCTCAACTTTCTCCTTGGAGCGCTGTTCAACCGGCTGGTATCCAAGTCCGCGCGAAACTTCCAATTCTACTTCGAGCGTTGTTCGCTTGTTAGTAATCGTTGCGATATGCAAATCGGGGGAGACAACTTCAAGCTGCGAGGGGCTTTGCAAGTCCTTGGCTTTTACCTCGCGCTCGCCTTTCACTGAAAGTGTCGCGGTGTAAGGGCCCTGTCCGTGAATGCGGAAACGAAGCTTCTTCAAATTTAAAATTATTTCCACGACATCCTCTAAGACACCGTCAATCGTTCCGAACTCGTGCCCGATGCCCGCGATCTTGACCGAGGTAACGGCTGCCCCCTCCAGGGAGGAAAGGAGCACCCGTCGGAGGCTATTGCCGATCGTAAGCCCGTACCCCGGATAGAGGCCCTCGATCTCATAGACGCCCTGGTTCTCGCGCTCGAGAATCACCTTTGGCTCTGAAGCTGCTGAAATCATACTTTCGCCCTCATTTTTCGCGCGCAAACGTTTTGTGGCGGTCCGCGACGTTTAAATGAGAACGTATATCGGTTAATAAATAATTTGATTACTTTGAATAATACTCGACAACTAAACGCAAATTCCGCTCCGAGCGCAGCTCGTCCTCTTTCGGCAGATTACGCACAGAAACTTTTCGCTCTTCCTTGGCAAGGTCAAGCCAGGCAGGTGGTTCGTATCTTTTCAGTCGGTTTCCGAGATCGGCCAGCAGCGGGGAATCGAGCAGCGCCCGATGGATGGAAATGACTTCACCGGTCTTCACGCGATACGAAGGAATGGTGACCCGCTTGCCATTGACAAGAATATGCCCATGCGAGACAAGATGACGGGCCACGCTGCGGGAGACCGCAAATCCGGCACGAAACACCACATTATCCAAACGCCGCTCCAGAAGCTGCACCAGCGCCTCTGAAGTTTTACCGGACATCCCTGATGCTTCAGTAAAAATCTTTCGCAGGGCGCGATCGGTCAGGCCGTAGCTGTAGCGTACCTTCTGTTTTTCGCGCATTTCCGTCCCATACTCGGAGGGGGGCCTCCGGCGCCTTTTACCGTGCATACCCGGCGGCGTGCCGCGGCGAATCGCCCCGCATTTTGCGCCAAGACAGCGTTCCCCCTTCATGAACATTCTCTCTCCGTATCTGCGGCAGATTTTACACTTGGCTTGAATGCGCATATTAGTGATAAGCAACAAGGAACAAGGGGCAGGTTGACTTCTGCTTTTTTGAGGCGCTAATCATAATTTTCCTTATTTCTTGTCTCATATCTCCTGTTTCTAATTAAACTCTCCTCACCTTCTTAGGTCTTGGGCCGTTATGCGGCACCGGCGTGATATCCTTAATCATCATAATATTCAATCCGTGATTCGCCAGGGCCCGGATGGCCGAATCCCGTCCCGAGCCGATGCCTTTTACCAAGACTGCGACATCTTCAAGCCCGGCCTTTCGCACTTTTTCCACCACCGTCTCCGCTACCCGGGCCGCGGCGAAAGGCGTCGCTTTCTTTGCTCCCCTGAAACCCAGCGCCCCGGAAGACGACCAGGCAAGAACGTTCCCCCGATCATCTGTGATTGAAATCATGGTATTGTTGTATGTTGCTTGCACGTGCGCCACACCACGCACCACATGCCGGCCCCCCACGGTGCCGGTTTGCTTCATCTTGGAAACCTTCTCTTCGAGCGCTTCACGCTCTTTCAAGACTTCCTCTCCTTCTTTTTTCGCAATACGCTTCTTTCCCATAAATCTTTTCGTGTAGCTACTAGTAGCTAGTCGCTAGTGGCTTACTTCTAGGTCGGGCTTGCCGCCGGCTTTCTGCCGGACCCCATCGTTTTGCGAACATTCCCTCGGCGCGTTCGGGAATTAGTCTTGGTGCGCTGGCCATGAACCGGAAGTCCTTTCATGTGACGGCTGCCGCGATAGGTGCCGATGT
>JACOZA010000063.1 GCA_016181565.1 Candidatus Sungiibacteriota bacterium | reverse complement strand
AAAATGGACGGATGACTTCAAAGCAACGGGCCTAGCCGCGCGCGGCTGGGTGGTTCTTTCATTTGATCTTGACGAGGGGAAGCTCCGCACTTACCTTTGCGATTCGCACAATCAGGGCGGCGTCTGGAACTCTATTGCGCTTCTTATAATGGATGTCTATGAACACGCCTACTTCATAGATTACGCTACCGGCCGCAAAGCTTATATTGAGGCTTTCATGAAGTTGATTGACTGGGAAGCGGTCAACCGGATCGCCGAAAAGTTTAAACTGGCCGCATATCGTAATTTTGGTTCTTAGTTGATGGTTAATAATCTCGGTTATTGGTTGATAGTCAAGGTTTCCGTTTGACCGGCGACTAGAATCAGAAACTAAAAACCAGAACTGGAAACTAACCAACTAAAAACTGACAAAAACTATGTCGGAGCACAAAAATCGCTGGTTTTACGGGGCGCTGGCGATAGCGATACTGAATCCGGTTTTTGCCGGTCTTATCATGGGGATGCTGTTAATGCGTGAGCCGGAGATGAAACGCGAGGGCGCGATTGTCATGATTTTTTCGCTGATTTGGGGCGCGATCGCGCTTCTGCTCGCCGCCAAGTACGGCTTATTAATGAAGCCATGATTGAAGCGGAGATTGAGAAGGCTTTAGAAATTGTGCGGCCGATGCTGGCTTTACATCGCGGAGGTGTCGAGCTGGTCTCGTATAATGAAGTCACGAAGACTGCTAACCTCCGCCTCTCCGGAATGTGCGTCGGGTGTCCGCTTTCGGAGCTGACGCTAAAGGGCGGGATCGAGGAGATTTTGCGGGCCAAAGTTCCCGGCGTGGAGCGCGTCGAAGCCGTGAGTTAGGTGACGGGTTACAGGTGATAGGCCGCGGGTGATAGGTGTTATGGAAGCGGAAAATTTCACTAAATCTCTCCTTCTGTTACCTATTACCTGCAACCTGTTACCTCCAAATAAAATATGGAAAAACTCACTCGTCAGAAGTTTGTAATACTTGTGGGGCTCGTGGCTTTCGCGGCCGCGGCCGCCGGCACGGCGCTGACGTTCCAATATTTGGAAAATAATTTCGGAGACTCCGTGCCCGGCCTTGATCTTGGATTTTTGAGAGGCTTTAAATCGGGAACTGGCACAACCACGGAGGGTGAGATCAACGAACGGGTATTACGCCAGGATGAACTGGTGGTGCAAACTGTGGCGCGCGTCGCGCCGGCCGTGGTGGCAATCGTAGCCGCCAAAGATGTCCCGGTATTCGAGCAATACTTCGTTTCGCCCTTCGGCGATGATCCGTTTTTTAAGCAGTTTTTCGGCGATCGTTTTCAGATTCCCCAAGAGCGCCAAAAAGGGACGGAAAAGCGGCAGGTTTCGAGCGGCACCGGATTTATCATCTCGCCCGAGGGTCTGATTGTGACGAATAAGCACGTAGTGGCCGACGCCGAGGCCGAGTACACGGTGTTTTTCAACGACGGAAAGAAACTAAGCGCTAAAGTGCTGGCGCGAGACCCGTTGCAGGATCTGGCGGTGTTGAAAGTGGATCGGGCGGGTTTGCCGTCGCTTATGCTTGGCGACTCGGCCAGCGCGAAAATCGGCCAAACCGTGATCGCCATCGGCAACGCCTTGGGAGAGTTTTCCAACAGCGTCTCGGTGGGCGTGGTTTCGGGGCTGCAGCGTTCGATCACCGCTTTCGGGCGGGGGATTGGGAGCGAGGATCTGACAGAACTTATTCAGACCGACGCCGCGATTAATCCGGGAAACTCCGGCGGACCGCTATTGAATCTTCGCGGCGAGGTAATCGGCATGAACACCGCGATTGTAGAGGGCGCGGAGAACATCGGTTTCGCCATTCCGGTCAACAAACTGAAGCGAAGTATTGCCAGCGTCCAAAAAACCGGCCGGATTATTTATCCCTTCCTCGGTGTCCGCTATTTGACTATCAACGAAAATGCGGCCAAGACCTATAATTTGTCGGTCTCGGACGGGGCATGGCTGAAGGGTGATAATCAAGGGCCGGCTGTGGTGCCGGGCTCTCCCGCCGATAAGGCCGGACTGCGTGAGGGCGATATTGTTGTTGAAATTAATGGCCAAAAGCTCGATCAGAGCCATACGCTATCGTCAGTTCTTGGGGGATTCGGCGTCGGGGATAGTATCACGCTTGCCTATCTACACAATGGAGCGCGTCAAACTACTTCTGTTACGCTTGTCGAGCGCACGCAATGACAACGGAGGACTTAAATTCTCAACGACGAAGCTTGAAATGCGTGCAATTTTGTGCTATACTTTAAAAATAAATATATGCAAATGCCGCCGTTCCAGAATTTTACAAATAAAGCCCAAGAGGTCTTGAAAAAGTCCCATGATTTGGCGCTCGAGCGATCGCATCGCGAAGTTGATGTCTTGCATGTTTTAACCTCGCTCGTCCTGCAGGAAGAGGGGATTGTGGAGGCAATTTTGGAGAAGCTTGAGGTTGATGTATCGCAGCTCGCTGACCGCCTCTTGGAAATGCTTGATTCGCTCCCGCGGGGAACCGCCATGAGCGTCATCGGCCAGGTTTATTTAACGCCCGATTTGGTGCGGGTGATGGAGCAGGCTCACCGCGAGGCGGGGCAGTTGAAAGATGAATTTATTTCGACCGAGCACCTTTTGCTTGCGATCAGTGAAATCCCTTCACGTTCCAAGGAGCTGCTGCATAACGTCGGGCTGACGAAAGAATCTGTGATGCGAGCGCTAACGGAACTTCGCGGCAATACGCGCATCACTGACGCTGAACCGGAAACAAAATACAACGTCATCGAGAAATACGCGCGTAACCTCACGCGCCTCGCGCGCGGAGACAAACTCGACCCGGTCATTGGCCGCGATGAGGAGATTCGGCGCGTCATGCAGGTACTTTCTCGCCGCACCAAAAATAATCCGGTGCTGATCGGAGAAGCGGGCGTGGGGAAAACCGCTATTGTGGAAGGGTTGGCGCAAAAAATTGTTTCCGGGGACGTGCCGGAAACCTTAAAGAGCCGCGAACTTATTTCGCTTGATCTCGGCTCGCTTGTCGCCGGCACGAAGTATCGCGGAGAATTCGAAGACCGGCTGAAAGCTATTTTGCGAGAAATTGAGCGGGGAAATGGGAAATACATCATCTTCATCGATGAACTGCACACCATTGTAGGAGCGGGCGCGGCGGAAGGCGCGATTGATGCCTCAAATATGCTGAAACCCGCTCTCGCCAGAGGAGAGTTGCACGCTATCGGCGCCACCACGCTCAAGGAATATCAAAAGTACATTGAACGCGATCCGGCTCTGGCGCGGCGGTTCCAGCCCGTGTATGTGGACGAGCCTTCAGTTGAAGAAACCATTGCGATTTTGAAGGGTTTGAAACATCGCTACGAAGTTCATCACGGCATCAAAATTACCGACGGCGCATTGGCGGCAGCCGCGAATTTATCTTCGCGCTACATTGCCGACCGTTTTTTGCCGGATAAAGCCGTGGACCTAATTGATGAAGCGGCCTCGTCTCTGCGGCTCGAGATCGATTCGGTGCCGAGAAGGCTCGAGGAATTGAAGCATGAGATTATGACGCATGAGATCGAGCGTGAGGGATTGAAGAACGCCAAGGATAAGCTTTCCAGAGACAAACTGAAGAAATTATCGCGCGATCTTATGACCCCCAAGGAGGAATATAAGAAAATCGAAGAGAGCTGGAAAGAAGAAAAGGCCGCCATCGCCGAGATTCGGGAGTTTAAAAAGGTCATTGATGCCTTGCGCCAAGAGTCGCAAGCAGCCGAGCGCGACGGCGACTTTGGCAAGGTGGCTGAAATCCGCTACGGGAGCATCCCGGAGTCGGAGAAAAAATTGCATCTGGCTGAAATTAAACTGCGTAAACTCCAGTCTCTGCGGCAGATAGCTAAAGAGGAAGTGACCGAGGAGGAAGTAGGGGATGTGGTGAGTCGTTGGACGGGAATCCCGGTAACCAAGATTCTTGAGACTGAAGCTAAGAAGCTCCTGCAAATGGAAGACGCTCTGCGGGAACGCGTGATCGGTCAAGATGACGCCGTGGGAAAGATTGCCAATGCCGTGAGGCGCTCGCGGGCCGGTATTGCTGATGAGGATCGGCCCATGGGATCATTTATCTTCTTGGGGCCGACGGGCGTGGGGAAGACCGAGCTGGCGAAGGCCGTGGCTCAATTCATGTTCAATGACGAAAAGGCCTTGATTCGTTTCGATATGTCCGAATATACCGAGCGCCACACCGCCTCGCGGTTCTTCGGCTCCCCGCCGGGGTATGTCGGTTATGAAGAGGGAGGCCAGCTGACGGAACTCGTGAAGCACCGGCCGTATTCCGTGATTCTTTTTGATGAAATCGAAAAAGCTCACTCGGATATTTTCAACGTGCTCCTGCAAATTCTCGATAACGGCCGCCTGACGGACGCGAAAGGCCGCACCGTGAACTTTAAGAATACCATTATCATCATGACGTCGAATATCGGAAGTGAATTCGCCCATGATTACTCGCGGCTGGGGTTCCTTTCCGACCATGAAGATACGCGAGAGCGCGCCCAAGAGGATATTCGTGAGCGAATCCGCAAAGTGCTTGAGAAGAACTTCCGGCCGGAATTCTTGAATCGCGTTGATGAGATTGTCTTCTTCAATGCCTTAGCGCCGGAAGTAGTGCGGCGTATTGTCGATCTTCAGCTGCGTCGGGTTTCGGAACGGATGGCAAAGAAAGAGATTACAATCGAATTTTCCGAAAGGCTGCGCCAGCTGGTGGCAGAAAAGGGATATGATTCGCGCTACGGCGCGAGGCCCCTCAAGCGCTTTATCGAGTCAAGAATCCTGAATCCTTTGGCAAGCGAGGTGGTGTCCGGCAAGATGAACATGGGAGATTCGGTGCTGGTGGATACGGAGGAAGGGAATATAGTATTTAAGAGATTGACATCCGCTCGCATCCCATCCAGAAAACGCATGCTGGCAAAGGCCAAGTAAGGGATTGACTTATACAAACAAAAAGCCGCCGCGTTTGACGCGGCGGCTTTTTGTTTTTTTCGCTAGTTGACGGTTACTATACAAATAAATGAAGCCGGTTGACGCGAAGCTCTGTTGTCTCATAGACTGTCTTTTATGAATGACTCTCGGAAATTACCTCTAGCCCTGCGCCGCCAAGTTTACACTTGCGCCCTCTCAATTTACGGAGCTTTTGAGCCGCTCCCCGAACGCGGTGTCTTAGTCCAAGATATTGAGTCGGCTACTAATAGGTTATTGACTAAAACAGCGGCTTATCGCATCGCCGATGTAAGAGACAAGATTTTAAAAGACATCATTCAGGAACTAAGGGGAATAAAAGCACTGCTTGGCATCGTAAGAGACATCCCCATACTTGAACGTCATCCCGCCGGTCAGCTTTTTAAAGAGGCGGCCGAACTTGAGTCGGCTTTTGATAACGCGCTGGGCGCTTACCAAAGGGAAAGAGACGAAAAAGAAGCGCCCCCTGGGCCTTCTTCAACGCCGGCGACAGAAAATTTTAAGCGCCGCAGCGAGGAGACTGCTTATCCGAAAAACTCCGAGGGATTGGCCGAAGGCAGTTCCGGCGATGAGAAAGACATCAAGGACATAGCCCGGGATGCGAAGCAGAACACTGAAGAGACCAACTGGGCTATACCCCAACTTGCGGCGGAAGATTCATTGAATAAGAATATTTCTGCTCGAGATGCCGTCTCCCTAAGGCAGGAAGCGATAACCGAAGTCTTAAAGCGCCGCGAGAAGATTTCGATAGGCGAGCTCGGGCGGCTTTTCTCGGGCCGCGTGGGTTTAAAAACGCTTCAGCGTGATCTCCAGGAACTCATAGATAAAGGGGTAGTAGTAAGAAACGGCGAGCGCCGCTGGGCACTCTATTCTATTCATCAACAAGCACCCTAGGTGAAGTTTTTTGAAGCTAGCCGCTCTCCTTCGCCTCTTGGCTCCCGCCGACGCTGAAGCTTTGGCGGGCAGGTCGAACGGGCAAGCAGGCGAGCGGGCGCAGCCAACAAGAGTGCGATGTTCTCACGGGCCAAGTACGAAGCCGAGTTTGACTCGGCGAAGTGCCCAATTTAATTAGATTAAACAATGTCCTATAGAATTGTCCTATATAATTGTCCTTTAGAACAAGAGGTTTTACCCTCTACACCTAGAAGGCTGCGGTGTTAACCCTGCCTACCGGCCCGCTTCGCCTGGGCTTCAGCGAGGCGAGCAGGCAGGCCTGCCTGCCGGTAGGCAGGCCGTGGATATCCAGCCTTCGTCCGCCCAGGGCGGGCTTCGGATGGTTCAGCTGATTTTTGAGGACGACCGGCGCTGGTTTGATTCAACGCCCGAGTATTGATTTTTTAAAAAAGTATTGTAAAAAATGTTGACGCTTTTGACTTAGCGTAATAAGGTGGTTCGTGTACTTTTGAGCTTAAATTTGGCCTGGGGCGGGGCGGCTGATTAAGGAGCGCGTTTAGGTTATCCACAATTCACTGCTTTGCAAGGGATGGGAGCGAGACATATAATGTATTCATCGTC
>JACOZA010000062.1 GCA_016181565.1 Candidatus Sungiibacteriota bacterium | reverse complement strand
GCATACCTCGTTTATTTTTATACAGAAAAACTAGGCAATCTTTTTTCAAGCCCTAAGGTTCCAAACTCGTTCAACAACCGCCGCTTTCGGTCACAGTAGCAACCTTCGGCGGGCAATGCCCACTAGACGAGCGACGGCGAGATTCGCCTCGCCGAAGTTTTGCTCCGCAAAACGAAGGCCAGTCGACGTTTTCTCAACCGAATAAGCCGTTTATTTTAATACTGGTTCGTGCAGTTAGAACTTTTATGTTGTTGTCAAAGCTTTGAGAAAGTTTATTACCACTGGCTGCCTGATGCTTAGTATGCTATGAAAGAGTCGCGGTCTTTGACTTTTAAATAATGAAAAGAAAGGGAGGGCGCCCATGGCTAAGGCGAATAAACCTAAAGCTCCTGCTGTCCTCGCGACGCAGGT
This sequence comes from Candidatus Sungiibacteriota bacterium, assembly GCA_016181565.1. Taxonomy (GTDB): domain Bacteria; phylum Patescibacteriota; class Minisyncoccia; order Sungbacterales; family JACQCQ01; genus JACOZA01. The sequence goes on along the minus strand of JACOZA010000062.1, from coordinate 6,164 downwards.
TCGGTGCCCCCTCTATGGTAATGAGAAGGTGGGGCCCGCTCAATGCATTGACCAAACCAAGCTGTTGCACAGGAACCGTGAGATATGCAACCGCATCTCCTGCAAATCACCGTGGCGGAGATGCGTCTACTGCGTCAGCCAGGGTGTCACTGACGAGAGCGCGGTTGTACTCGATCCGGTCAAAGGACTCTGTGAATTTCACGCGGAACACGGGCCGGACGCCAACCGTTCGAAGGTGAAAGTTCTGCACACAAATCCACAGGCAAGAACTGTCGATTCTCTGGTATCGCGGCAGGGAGAGGGGCAACCTACGCCAGCCGATCATTCTACAGTGAAAGAAAGCGAAGCACTTGATCGAATGTTGCAGCTCAAGGAATCAAACAAGCGCGCACGGCGCGCTTTGGCCGAGGACTCTGAAGAAGAAAGCAGGTCTTCTGCGCCTGAACCCGTCCCCGGCGATGGGGAGTTAGTTCTTGACATCAACCTGATTCACCCCAATCCCAACCAGCCACGTCGCTATTTCAATCCGTCGAAGATGAGATGGCTTCGCGAAAGCATCCGCGCTATTGGCCAGCTGGAAGCGATCATCGTCATTCCTCATCCTGAAATGCCAAGGCATTTCAAGCTCTTAGATGGCGAGCGTCGGTACCGTGCCTGCAAGGAAATCGGGCTTCGCAAGATGCTGGCCGTGATCCGGTATAACGTGAAGAGTGATGAGGAGCTGCACGAAAAATCTGCCGCCATCAACTTTGGACGCGAGCCAACGACGCATCTGGAGAATATGCGCGCGCTGAAAAAGATCATGTCCGACACCGGCGAAACAAGGATCGTGCGTCTTGCGCAGAAGGTGGCGCAGCCTGTCATCTGGGTGTATCAGCACTTGAGTCTTGCCAAGCTCCATCCCGATGTGCTCGCGATGATGGAGGAGACAGTCCTAGAAAAAAAGCGCCTGAAGTACAATGCGGCGCTGCAGCTCGCCAGCCTTTCACACGGGCTGCAACTGAAGCTCGCACCGGAGATCGTTCAGCGCTCTATGAAACAACGCGAATCAACGAATTACATCCGGACAGAGGCCGACAAGGCTGGCGAGCGCAGCGGCATCGGCAGGAAACGTAACCCCAGAGATGAGTATCGGCTTCTCCGATCTTATCTTCAAAGAGCCAATGAGGGCGTTCAGCCCTTCCTTGCAACGCAGTTGAAGATCACGGATCTTTTCAGAAACAGGGACCCGTCAGACCTTGGGAGGATACTAGCCGAAGTTGAAACAACGATCGAGCAACTAGGCGAGCTCCTTACTGCTCTCCGAAAGGCGAAGTTGGAGCTATCCGAGTAACTCGATACGGGAAAAGTTTCCCACAGACCCGCTCCACCAACAGTGAAAAACTGAAGGTGGGGCGGGCGCAATTTTTTATACAGAAGAAAAACTTGAGAACTTTTTAGAACTACTACGGAATATTTAGAAGATTAATCAGCTTGTCGTGGGGGGATTCGAGAACATCGCGGATGAAGCGGTCAAACATGTCGAGACGGTACTTAAATTCATCGGTGGTCATAAGAGCATAAGTGAGCTCCCGGCCGGCGTTGGCTTCCCATTGATGGAGCATGGATTCAATTTTGCGGCGATTGATTTTTTCGCCAACAACGAGAAGGTCAATCCGCGAGTTGTCACTGTTGATGAAAGCGCCGGCGGCGATGGCGAGTTTCACTTTGCCGAGACGCCGCAACCGCTGCGTCAGTTTATGCCGCGACTCGGGGACTTGGCGCAGAATCAGGTCACGGAGTTCCCGAAAAAATTCAAACGAAGGATTGGCGGTATAAACCCGCACGCGCTGGGAGCGCATGCGGATTTTTTTGGTTTTGCCGTTGCCCGTGACGCGCGAGACGACGACTTGGGTATTGCGCGATGCCACAAACCCGAGTTTCTGGAGTTTCGCCAGTTCCTTCAGGGCCTGGTACTTTTTGATGCCTGTGCCCCGCACAATTTCGTCAATGGTGAAGTTAGTTGAGGGATTACGCAAAAAGAGTCTCAAAAGCCGCACCTTGGCCTGCGATTCAAAAAGTTTTTCGAGGAGTAGCTCCATGCCGGGTAGTAGAACTTCGGATGTTACAAAATTGAATTTCTAGGATTACAAAGCAGGCTTAATTATCAACATGAGTACCGGGGAAGTATGAGGCAGAGATGGATACTTTATCTCCGAAGTTTCCCTGCCTACCGGCAGGCAGGACTACCCAGCATACCCCACTATATAAACAAAAGACCTCGCCTTTGCAAGGGCGAGACCTTTTGTTGTTTTCGGAGAGGCTATCGAGCAACTGCTATTTAATTTCTACGGTAGCTCCAGCCTCTTCTAACTTCTTCTTCATTTCCTCGGCTGTCGCTTTATCTACGCCTTCCTTGATAACTTTCGGCGCGGCGTCCACCAGGTCTTTAGCCTCTTTCAACCCCAGCCCGGCAATCTCGCGAATGACTTTGATTACAGCGATCTTCTGTCCTCCGCCGCTTTTTAACTCAACGGCAAAAGCGGTTTTCTCTTCTTTCGCTCCGCCCTCATCCACGCCTCCAGCGGCCGCGTTTGACGCGGCCATCATCATGGGCATGGCGGAGGAAACTCCGAATTTTTCTTCGAGCGTTTTCACAAGCTCCGAGAGCTCAAGCGCTGACATCTTTTCAATTTTTTCGATAAGATCTGCGTGTTTGTTGGACATAATATGGTTTTTAGTTAGTGGTTTAAAGTTTCGGTTATCAGTTCTTAGTTTTAGTTACGGTTTCCGGTCACAATTATAAACAATAACCCGAAACTGATAACCAGAACCATCAACTATCAACTAAGAACTTTTCTGTTTAAGGATTTGCGAAAGCGCCACGACCAATTTGCGCTGATTCCCATTTAAGACATTCGCGAGCCCGCGAAGGGGGCTCGCCAGAACCCAGACAAGCTGCCCAACCAATTCCTGCTTCGATGGAAGCTTGGCCAGCACCAGCACTTCTGCTTTCGAAAGTTCGCGGCTCCCCAGCAACCCTCCCACAATTTTTAAGCTCTCGGGATTGGCTTTGGCGAATTTCGCGAGTAACTTCGCCGGTCCGACTTCATCGCCAAACCCAAAAATGGCGCCTAGCTCGCCTTTATAATCAATGTGCGAAAAGGGAGCTTTGGCGATCTCGAACGCGCGCCGGAAAAGGGTTTTTTTCGCTACCCTGAACTCGGCATCGTCTTTTTTCAAGAGGCGGCGCAGTTCCTGCTGTTTGGCCACCGACAGGCCGTGGAAATCAGAAAATATCACGACGCGCTGGGCGGCGAGCTTTGCCTCAAGGTCTTTTACAATGTCTGCTTTTTCAGTCTTCGTCAGCATAAATTATGCCGGCATGGAGTAATCCTTCGACCCGGCTCGGGATTATTTTTCTCGCAGGGCGAGAAAAATAAAAACGGCCCACGGCCGCAAAGATCCCTCAACTTCGTTCGGGACAAGCCCTAAACGAAATCTGGGCGAAGAACAACTTCTCGGCAGGACTTACGAAGGTTATAGGTGCTAGGTGATGGGTAACAGCACGCGCTATCCCCTACGACCTATAACCTATTACCTAACCCGGCCTGCGGTCTTTGAAGCTTGATATTGTACAAACAGAATATAACGGCTGGATTTCATCTGTCAAGCGATAAGGGGGGAAATTATTCACACCAGTTCCACTGATTAGTCAACCACCATGCTATAATTTTACTAAGAGTAAAGGTCGAACTTGATTACAGATCTCGATTTTAAAGTAAGAAGGACAAAGGACATATGAACCCAAAGCAATTTCTCCTCGTTGGCGGGATCGTGTTGACCCTCGTAGGGATCCTCGGTTTCGTTGGGGTAATCGGTCCGACCGCAGAAGACAGTCTCTTTGGAGATTTCTGGTGGTTTGATAACGCAGAAAACTGGGCGCACACGGTGCTTGGAATTATCGCGGTGATAGCAGCCTACGTCGTACCGGCGTCACTGCAGAAGCCTCTGGTGCTGATTCTGGGTATTGTGGGAATCTTGGTGGGCTTGTGGAGTTTAGCTTACAGCGAGTCATTCCTCGGCGCGAACCTGGAAAACCCCGCTGACACTGTTCTCCACATCATTGTCGGCGCATGGGCCCTCTGGGCAGCAACAAGAAGTCAACCGATGGCGCCCATGGCTTAACGGAACTTCAAACCAATACAAAATCTCTCCCGATTAATCGGGAGAGATTTTGTATTACTGGAGATATTTTGCTTTGGCTTGATTATGTTCCTCAAGAGTTTTAGAGAAAATCGTCTTAGCGTTTGGCGGAGACAAGTAGTAAAGATAGGGACTCGAGATGGGATGAAGCGCGGCACGAATCGCCGAAAGGCCGGGATTTGCGATCGGACCGGCGGGCAGTCCTTTGTATCGGTAGGTATTGTAAGGCGATGGAAGTAATTTGTCTTGATTGGTCAGCGGAGCCCTGCTTTCCCCTTTGATGTACACGAGCGTCGCGTCAACTTGCAGGGGGATGCCGAGCGCCAGCCGCTTCCACAAAATGCCCGCAACCGTAGCCCTATCCTCGTCGCTTTCTACCTCCTCTTCAACGAGCGAGGCGACAATGAGCACCTGAAAGAGCGTTTTCTCCCGCGACTTGGTTTCTTGGAGAATATCGGCTTCAATCCGCCGGCCAAAATTAGCGAGCATCTTGCGGACGATATCCTCGACAGAGGCATCGCGAAAGACACGATACGTATCCGGGAATAAGTATCCTTCCAGCCCCACATCCACGGGCTTGTCTTTCAAAAAATTAAACTCCTCAGAAAAATCTTTAGGTCGCGGCAAATCGCGGGCACTCTTGTAATCCGCCGCCGGAAATCCGGCGATCTCCCATAGCTCTTCCGCTTGGGCGATGCCGTTCCGTTCCAGATAAAACCCGATGTCGCGCAAGTTCCAACCTTCCGGGATCGTCAAAAACCGCTCGTTCGGGTAACGCTCCCCTTCCACTAAGTTATTTAAAATCTCGACGATCTGCGTATCTTCGGAAAATACGTAACTGCCCGGCTTTAGGCTCGAGTTTTGATTTTTCAACGTGGCATAAGTTACAAATGCCCACTTCGACTGAATAACGCCTTGATCGCGCAAAAGCGCCCCGATTTTTCGCGACCCGAACCCCGCCGGAATCTCGACTTTCTTCTCACCGTTGAAAGAAGCGTGCGGCAAGTAGATTTCATAGGCGAGCCATACCCCCGCCGAAACTGCTGTCGCCAAAACCGCCAATACCGACAATTTCAATTTAAGTAACCAGCTATCGGACCTTTTGGGAAGCCCGCTGTCTTCCGCCAGGAACTCATCGCCCATAAAAACAAAATGAAGAAATACCATTCATTTATACGCCGTATTCCGGGCCTTTACAACGCACGAGCCTTGATTTCAGCCCATCAGATGATGGTTTCGCCCCGACAGTAATCGCGGACGGAATGACTCGCCTGACGGTTGTTTGTTTTTATGTCGGGGCGCTGCCGAATTGAGTCCCCGTTGACAGGGACAGTCCGCATGCTACATTGGAAGTTGGAGTGTAAAGAGACGATGGGAAGCCCGTGAGAACGGGTTTTTTTAACAGCTTTGTCTAAATTTTCGAGTCGCAAACTGGCGGAGAAGAAAGTTAGTTACAAAACGTTAACCCCGTTAGATGAAAATTATGCATACGGTGTATGTCCTCCGAAGCTTAAAAGATGGAAATGTTTATGTGGGAAGAACAGAAAATCTTCGTGAGCGGCTTGAAGCACACAGCAAGGGCAAGGTAGATAGCACGAGAGAACGGAGACCGCTGAAACTCATATATTTTGAGACAAGTAACAACATCAAAGATGCGGCGCATAGAGAAATATATTTAAAAACAGCTTGGGGCAAGCGATACTTAAAACATAGACTAAAAACGATAATGCATAATTTTCTATCTAACGGGGTGCTCTGTGTTGTGATGAAATTCTCATCGCGCACGAGCGCTCGACAATTGCAACAACACAGGCATGTTTGATTTGAAACAGTTTGGTTCAGCCATTCAGCAGATTGCGGAAGAAAAAGGCATCGCGGTCGAAAAAATCGTGGAGACCATCGGCATGGCGCTGGCCGCGGCCTATAAAAAAGACTACGGAAAGAAAGGCCAGATTATTCGGGCGACGTTTGATCCCAAG
>JACOZA010000061.1 GCA_016181565.1 Candidatus Sungiibacteriota bacterium | reverse complement strand
ATTTCCGCCGCAGTGCGGTTTTTGTTGTCCGTGATGCCTTCGATCACGAGCGCCGAACCACCTGGCCCGTAGGCTTCATATATCACCGAGACGAGGTCACCGGCCCCTTTCTGGCTCACGGCTTTGGCGAGGGCTCGCTCGATGTTCTCTGTCGGCAGATTAAAACTCCGCGCTCGCTCGACCGCCTGCTGGAGTTTAGCGTTCGTCGCTGGATCGGCGCCGCCTTCTTTGGCGGCGATGGCGATGGCGCGAGCCAGCTTTGAGAACAGATTCCCGCGCTTGGCGTCCACTACAGCTTTTTTGTGTTTGATTTGCGCCCACTTGGAGTGCCCGGACATAGCAAAAGGATACTGGAGGCGGCGCCGGATCGCTAGAGGCCGGCGCCGTCAGAGTGTTTTAGATTTTCCGTATTTTCGCGAAGGTAGAAAAGAATCTTATCTTTCGCTTCGTGCGGGTGGGGAGCATTTTTGATGGTGAAAGCGCCTTCGGCCGCGGTTTGTACGCGAAGATCCCCGAATTTCAGGAGGGTTTCAATAATGCCGTTGATTTCAATGGTGACGTCCTGGATTCGCTTCATGGGTATTTCTGAAATGACGCGGTGGAAGAGACTTTTTTGTTCAATATCAATGATGCGCTGGCTCGTCACGATCCAGACATCAAGGTAGTAGTCGGTCCAGAGAAGAAACGCGAAGAGAAGCAGGATCAAAAGATACAAGACAGTCACAAAGTCCCCCAGCGGTTCGGCAAAAAAGTTCCCCAGCCCCGGCATATAAGCCGCCCCGATCGCAGCGGTGGTTGGGAGAATCAGCAACACGACGAACGCGATGGTCGGTCTGACTAGGATCCACCAATGACGTCGGATGACAATGACGACAGTTTCGTTTTCTTGAAGCGACAGCATGGGGGAACTTAGTCAGTTACACAATTGAAGAGCGGGCATCCGGCATAGAGACCCCAAGGTGTCTTAAGGAAGTAGAACAACGCCAGATAAAGCAGTATCAGCGAGAGGATAAGGAAAATGATGATTGAAATTCTCCCCGCGGTCCAACCGGGAAGGACATAGGCTCTTAGGTGGTAGATGATGGCGCTGGCAAACAGGGCGTAGAAAAGTACAAAGCCGGAAAACCCGATGGCGGCAATAGTAAATGTCATAATGTGAGCTGGGCGTTTTGGGCCGGCGCCGGAATTCCTAGATGCTGGTAGGCGCGCTTGGTGGCGAGTCGCCCGCGGGGGGTGCGTTCAATAAATCCTAACTGCATGAGAAACGGCTCGTGCACCTCCTCGATGGTGTCGATTTCTTCGGCGCAGGCCGCGGCGAGCGCCTGTAGACCCACTGGTCCGCCGTTGAATTTGGAGATGATAGCGTCCAGCAGCCGACGATCGGTTTCTTCGAGGCCTAATTCATCTATATTCAAGAGTTTTAAGGCTGCTTGGGCTAGGGGCGTGGTGATGATTCCTTTTCCGTGGACCTCGGCGTAGTCGCGGACGCGCTTCAGAAGCCGGTTCGCCACGCGCGGCGTGAAGCGGCTCGAAGCGGCGATGAAAGATAGCGCGTCATCATCGGCTGAAACTTTAAGCAGTTTGGCCGAGCGCGCCAGAATCTTTTTGATATCGTCGGGGGTGTAAAAATCCAGCCGGTAGGTGGCCCCGAAACGCGAGCGGAGAGGCGAGGAGAGAAGCCCGATACGAGTGGTGGCGGCGACTAACGTGAAAGGCGGGAGTTCCAGCTGGATGGTGCGCGCCGACGGGCCTTTGCCGATGATGATATCAAGTGTCCGCGATTCCATGGCGGGATAGAGCACTTCCTCGATCATTTTATTTAGGCGATGCGCTTCGTCCACAAAGAGAATATCACGCGGCATGAGGTTGGTAAGAATCGAGGCGAGATCCCCCACGCGCTCAATGGCCGGTCCCGAGGTGATGCGGATATTGGCATTCATCTCGCGAGCTATTAAATAGGCGAGCGTGGTCTTCCCCAGGCCCGAGGGGCCGTAAATCAGCACGTGCTCAATCGGCTCGCCGCGCCGGCGCGCCGCTTCAATCAGAATTTTCAAGTTTTCTTTGACCGAGCCCTGTCCTATATACTCGTCCCAGCGCTGGGGCCGGAGCGCTAGGTCAAGTCCGCGATCTTCGGGCTTGGCCGATGTTTCTAGTTCGTCGGGCATAGCGTTTTTGTAATCTCGGGTAACTAACGCACCATCTTTCCGAGGCATTGACAAACCTTTTTATGTCTGTTATACTGTTGAAGTCTTTCAATCTTTAGACTATTTTCATCTTAGCAGAACACTGCCCAGAAATCTTGAGGCAATCCCGATTCACCATCGGGATCCGGGAGAAGTCATTGTAGGGCTGGCTGGTTCCGGCTGGACTGGTACCACGAGACCCTCCTAAACTCCGCGCTCCCAAGCCGGAGATATTGCCTCAAGATTTGTGGGCAGTGGCTCGACGACTTTTTCGAAAGCGTGTAAAAATCCCAGCGAGATTTTTACACTCGCCGACCTCGGAGTTTTCGTCCCTCGGCCTTGCTCGGGACGAACCCTGCAAACTCCTCGGTCGAGCGTTTCGACAAAAGCCGTCTTCGCCCAGAACGTTTCTCAAGGTAGCCCGTTGGGCTTCATTTGAGAAACCGGTTCCTTGAAATGAACGTTCGATGCCGAGCATTGCTCGGAGGGAGAAATCATGAAGAAGTTGGTTGTGTCGGCGATTGTACTTCTTTGCTGCAGTGGTCTGGCGCTTCTCATTGAGTTGCTCTTCGAGGAGCTTTACCAAATTCGGCCGCCGAGAGTGCTTTTCTTCCTCACTGTAGTAACTTTTCTATACAGCTGGTCCGTCTTGTCCGCGAAACTTTGTTTGAAGCTACTTGCTCTGATTTTTCAGCGGCGACGATCGCTATAAGCCCGTTTCTGATTCCTCTGCTAACCAAGCATGTCCGTGCGCACGAAGTCTATGCGCGCTCCATCGGCGCCCGCGCGTCCCCGAACATCGGGACCCGCGGGCGTTTTCTTTTTCAAATATTCTCATCAAGAACTAAATAACGCATCCAAGTTTCAAATAAAAACGTATTGTACTAATAACACGCTATAGCGTGTTATTAGTACAATCTGAATTTCTTAACGAGGGTGCTTAACCGACCACCCTTTCCACTTCGGCGAGATCCGTAATGCCTGCAATAATTTTCAAAATCGCATCTTGCTTCATGGTGATTTGGCCTTGCTTGAAGGCCAGCTCTTTAATGTCGGCTTCCGATGGCTGTTTAGCGATCAAGCGCTCCATGGCGTCATCAATAATCACCAGCTCATAGACACCCACCCGCCCCTTGTATCCCAGGCCGTGGCAGTCAGCGCACCCCTTGGCTTCGGCAATCTGGAGAACACCTAAATCGGGTCTCGCAACTTTTGGCGGCATGGCATCCAGTTCTTCTTTGATTATTTTTAGCTCCGCGGCGGCGGCCGGCCGCAGTTTTTTGCAACTTTGGCAGAGCCGCCGCACCAGCCGCTGTGCCATGCTGACGTTAATAGCTGGTGCAATGATATTCGGTTTTACTTCCATATCAATCAGGCGGGGGATAGTTCCGGCGGCATTATTCGTGTGCATCGTGGAAAATACCAAGTGGCCGGTGAGCGAGGCGTGCATAGCGGTCTCGGCCGTTTCTTTGTCGCGGATCTCACCGACTAATATGACGTCCGGATCTTGGCGCAAGATGGCGCGGAGGCCTGAAGCAAAATCGTATCCCTTGTCCGGTTCGACTTGCGTCTGCTCGATGCCCGTCAGATGGTATTCAATCGGATCTTCCAGCGTTATGATCTTAATTCCCGGCTCGTGCACTTTCTTGACGAAGGCATAAAGCGTGGTGGTCTTCCCGGAGCCGGTGGGGCCGGTCGTAATAATCATGCCGTTCGGTTTTTTCAATTCCGCTTCGATTTGTTTTTCCACCCACGGCTGCATCCCTAAGTCAGCCAATGAAAGCCCGATGGCCTTAGGATTTAAAACCCGCATCACCATATTCTCGCCTTCCGGTCCGGGGAGGGTCGAAACGCGAACTTCAATTTCCTCGCCGGGAGACTTGATCGTGAAGCGGCCGTCTTGGGCGGTTTGTTTGACGTTTAATTTAATTTCCGAAATTAGCTTGATGCGCGAAAGCAGAAATTTAAATGTGGCATGCGGCAGAAAAGCTATGTCTTGAAGGATGCCGTCGAGTCGGTAGCGGAGCCGTACCGCTTCCGCTTGCGGCTCCAAGTGAATATCTGACGCATCAGTGGCGAGTCCTCCCGCAATGATTAACTCCAGAAGATCCGAAGTTGTGGCGCCCGACATGGATTCAACCTTGGCTTTCAAGATTTCAGTTGAGGTAATTTCGGTTCGGAAAGACTCCAGGCGCTCGGCCGATACGTCAATCTGACGCGTAATGGCGCCAAGCTCCTTGGGAATTTCTTTGTAGATGTCCCAGGCTTTTTTGAGCGATCTCGAAGAAACCAAAAACAACTGAAGATTGTACCCCGCGCCGCGCAGCCGCTCTATTTCCGCAGCCGCTTCGGAGCGCTCGGGATTTCGCGTGACCACTTGGAGCCGCTTGCCCACCCGCTGCACAGCCGCGATTTCGGCCTTATGCGAGACCTCTTCGGGGATCAACTTCAGGGCGTCGGTGAAGATAGGAACGGCGGTCAAATCAAGATAGGGCAAGTTTAATCGATCGGCGAGCGCCTTCACGAGCTGCTCCTCGCCGCGCTTGCGCAGCTGCCCCAGCTTTTTCAATTGTTTAGCTTCTTCAAATTCGATGGCCACGTTTGCGAGAGTCACGCCAAGCATCCGAACCCGGCGATTTTGTAAGATAAAAACAAAACTTCTGTTCTTACTATAGCACAAATTGTCGAGATTTACGGAGTGGGATTTTTTAAGATTATTCGGCTTTTCTGCTTGCCCAAAGCGGCGCAAGCTCTTGGAGGGTACGATTTTCCGCCTCGCGAAACGATGGATATGCAGCTCGCGCGAATACCATCCCGCGCTCGAACTCGCCGAAGGACACACGCTGGATTTCTTTTAGCAAATTAAAGTCGCGAGATCGGAAAATGGCCGACACTTTTTTCGTTTTCGGGTGCTCAAAGAAAACAATAAGAAGCGAGGGGAGGTGAAAATGCGCCTCGAAGAGGCGCACGATTTCGCCAAGCGCTTCCGGCGCGGTTTTTGTTTTTGCAAAGTCCTCCGCGGTTATGACTGAAATCAGAAGTGAGCGCGCGATATCAAGCCGCGAGCGCACGGCGGCTCGTCCCCAGAGCTGCAGGAGTGAAATCGGGCGCGCCTCTTCCGTCGCTCCCAGCACCAAATCGCGTTTCCCGCCCGCAGTGATAGCTTCTGCGGTAAGCGTTAGCGTCTCGGGAAGGACCTTCCCGTCAAGAAAGTTTTTGGTTTTGGTAAGAATCCCGGCAAGGACTAACGTCGCTTCTTCGCTGGTCAGCGGGCTTGGCAGAAGCTCTTTGGCGAATTCCCAGCCGATTTCAGAAACGGCTCGCACTTTGGGGTTTACCAGATTGGCCTCGCCGAAATGATCATTCAGCGGCGACGCGTCAATATTTATAATCGGCGTTTCGAAAAATAGCTGCGGGTTTCTGGAAAATAGCGCCCCCAACTGGTCGAGTACCTCGGCGCCGATTGTCACGATACAGTCGGTCTTGGCTGCGCCTTGGCTGATTTTGATGTCGGAAGTCTTAATCGGTTTCTCTTTTGGCGAAAGAATGACGGTGAGCGCTGCCTCTTCTTTTTCGTAGCGGAGTTCTCCGATGGGAGAGGAAATTGTATTGATCGTGATAAATACGTCGCGGGGGAGCGGCGGCAGTGACGTGAGCGCCCCCAGCGGTAAAAATTCCCATTTCGGCTGCATCGCGGGGAGCGCGCTTACTGCAATCTCTTTTCCCCGTTTCTGAAGGCGGCCAGCGATGATGGCGGCTACTGCCAGCGCGTCTATCGTCGGGGATTCCCGCAACGCCAAAAAGACCCTTTCGGATTTCTCAATTAGACTTATGGCCTTTTTTAATTCTGCTCGGTCGCTCATGGTGGCTGCTTATCCCTAGCGCAATTTTGGGTCTTCTGCAAGAGGCGCTGAACCGTAAAATTCAGATATTCGGCCGGGTATTGACATTTTGGGTGTCTTTGATATAATAGAATCATCTCGAATTAAGCCCAATCCAGCGCCCGATGGGCGGGCGCCGAGCGCGATTCGAAGCTGTTCACGAACAATTTGGCATGAAAGGGGAGGGCGCACATGAATTTCACGAATGTCATAGGCGTTGTCTCTCTGTTCACAGCTGCATTGCTCTGGTTTAGGGGAGCACCGCCAGGAGAGGTCTTGGCATACACGCTCAGTGGCGTCGTGTTTCTGATCGGCCCTAGACTCATGGGCCACAGGGGGGGATAGCCATGAAGACGGGAGCACTTCTTGTCCTTGGGGTTCTCGGCCTCGTTTTCGCGCTCGGCCTCGTGGCTGGAGCGGAGATGAAAGGGGCGCCGCCTAGCTGGGCGACGATCGCGATCCTCGCCGTCTCCATAGCCGCGATCATCGCGGCGGTAGAGATCCGCGTGGCGGCTGCCCGTCGCCGGCACCGCATCGAGGCCCGGTCTCTCGGCCGGGTGCTCGCGGTGGTAGGGTTTGCAGTTTTCGTTTCCGGGTGCGGGACAGTGTACGATCCGCGGCCGGCGCGGGTCTACATGCCGCCGTCGCAGACCGCCGGCCAGCAGCCGGCGGCCGTCCGGCAGGAGGGCTTCCCGCCCTCATTCTTGCGGGAGATCGTGGCGGGGAAGTCCGTCACGAGCAACGCCCCGGACGAGTTCCGGGGCGCGGC
>JACOZA010000080.1 GCA_016181565.1 Candidatus Sungiibacteriota bacterium | reverse complement strand
GAAAGTCGGGTACGATCAAGCAATTAGTCGCGGGTATCGGCACCGCCGATAAAGAGTTAGCTGCGGCGGTGCGAGAACTTGCCTCGCGAAGCGAAGATAATCTGCTTGAAGTCATGCTGCAGAACGACAACTTATCAGATTTTTTCGGCGCATTGAATAGTTTGGAATCGCTGCAAAAAAGGATTCACGAAGTGTTGGATAATCTCCGCGGGCAGAAGGCGGAGCTTGAAAGACAGAGAGCGGAGCTCGAAGATTTTCAGGAAGATCAGCAGCAGATAAAGTCGCTGCAGGAGATCGAGCGCCGAGAAAACCGGCATCACCGCGGAAGACGCATTAAAGTATACCAAACTCGCGTCTGATCGCGTTGGTATTCGTCAGGCGTTTCTCCTGGCATTGTTGGAGGTTGAAACCGGCCGCCAGTTTGAGAATGGACAGATAACGGTTGGCAGCAATATCGGAACGGGTAATTGGCGCACCGATATGTATGAGTGCTACAGGAACCTAGGCAGATATAGCGCAGCGGAAGCGCAGAAGAACGCTTTCTTTAAGATCACGGCAGATTTAGGACTTGATCCCGATCGGATGCCTGTTTCGAGGAAGCCGAATTACGGCTGCGGCGGCGCCATGGGCCCGGCACAGTTTATTCCCACCACATGGCTTCTCTTCAGCAGTCGAGTGGCGCAACTCGTCGGCAAGTCTATAGCCAATCCGTGGATTGTGGAGGATGCCTTTACGGCCGCCGCGACCTTTTTGGGCGATTCGGGAGCGGCGTCCCGGACGAAGGCGGGGGAAATTGCGGCCGCCCGCACCTACATCAGCGGCAATCCAAATTGTCCTTCGCGCGGAAGCGCCCGCTACGCCTGCCTTTCCTATGCTAACCGCGTCTACTCGCTCTCGCAGGATATTGAGGCCGCATTATAGCGGACGGGAAATAGCGGATGGGGGTGGAGAATAAGTTATTTTTACTTTATGCAAGTCATTTAACGGCTTATTTGTGGCTGAAACGCATGCTATTGACATGCCATTCTGTATGGTGTATAATGTTTAAGTAAGATTGGGATGCTCTTTGAAGCAAAATTCCCCGTATAGAGGGGATTGGAGTGCGCATCCTGCATGGTGCGGGGTGCGAAATGTTCGAAGTCGCGCAGGGGCGCGGCGAGAGGGAGTAGACAATGAGAACGATTGAGTCGAGCGAGAGATCAACCGGAATGGGGGCAACTCGCTACACGGCGGTTGCCCTTGATGGGAAGTGGACACGCGTATCACGTGCGCCCGGCGTGCGGGCGCACGGGCGCCGCGACGGAGAGGAGAGATTCTCCGTCGAGGTACCGGACGCGACCCGTGTCGCGTCCTTCTACCGATCGAACAGTGGGCGGGAGGATGTCGCGGTCCTCGACGGGCCGCGCTTCGAGTCCTTCGAGGACGCGGACGCGTGGCTGGCCCAGCAGGCTGGTCATGCCAAGGCGGCGGGGGCTTGCCCTACGTGCGGTCGGGCGGAAGGCTAGGCTTCAAGCCGCCTGATTGAGAGGTTCAGGAAAAAACTCTCCGCGGAGAGGACACCGCGTGAGCCACAAGTCATCGTGGCATGTCCGAGCACGGGAGGGGTGTATCGCCATCGGCGAACCCCTCCCAGTTTCACTTGAGTTCGGTTCTTTGGGAAGCGGATTCAAGCAGAGATTTGATTGACCTTTGCAAATAGAAAAAACGGTACATTTCACACATGACGAGTTATATGCATGGTCGACCAGCTCCTTTTATAGAGCGAGCTGAAACTAAGCTATAACAATGTGCGACTATACACTTTCTCCTCGATCGCGGGAAAAGTGTATAGTAGACAAATTATTTTAGATATTGTGTACTATTGCATTATTGATCCTGCAAATACTGTTAATACGCCGACACTACGAGTACTGCCGATACCACGAATACTGATAAAACTTTACTAATGTCATGAATGCTAGAGCGCGCGCAGATTAGATCCGGCTCGGTGAATTTTGGAAGGCCGTAACAATTTCGTCAATTTTGCCTTGCATAATACCCTCGATGTTGTGCCAAGACTTATTAATACGGTGGTCGGTTACGCGGTCTTGGGGGAAATTATAGGTGCGGATTTTTTCAGAACGGTCGCCGGTTCCGATTTGTGATTTTCGTTCAGCCGCAAGCTTTTGTTCTTCAGCCTGACGCTGGATATCATAAATTCGCGCGCGGAGAAGCGACATCGCGCGTTCGCGATTCTTTAGCTGTGATCTGCCCTCTTGAGACGTTACTACGTATCCCGTCGGAACGTGCGTGATGCGGACAGCTGTTTCGACTTTATTCACATTTTGGCCGCCGGGTCCGGATGAGCGGAAAAATTCGACCTTAATATCCTGCGGTTTGATTTCGACATCGATGTCCTTCACTTGCGGGAGGACCGCGATCGAGGCGGTTGAAGTATGAATTCTGCCCTGCTTTTCAGTCTCGGGGATTCGTTGGACGCGGTGTACTCCCGATTCGTGCCGCAGCGAGCGAAACACATCTCTCCCGTTTACTTCAAAAATAATTTCTTTTATGCCTCCGAGCTCGCTGGGAGAACTCGAGAGAGGATTCACTTCCCACCTTTTCGATTCGGCGAACTTGCGATACATTTGGAAGAGCTTTGCCGCAAATAGAGCCGCTTCCTCGCCCCCAGCTCCCGCTCGAATTTCCATGATGACGTCGTGGGGAAGTTCCATTGTTGATTCCTCGTGGAGTAGGCCGGAAATCTCTTTTTGAATGGCAGCTTCGTTTTTTGTCAGCTCAGAAATTTCTTCGCGCGCTAAATCAGCCATAGCGTCACCGTTGGTTTCCTTGGCTAAGTTCTCTGCCTCTCGGAGTTCCGTCCGGACTTTATCCAATGCTTCGAATTTGCGCTGCAGCTGCTGCAATTTTTGCAAACGAGCGCCCGCACGTTTCGCTTCAGACGAATTTGAAAGAAACTCAGGGTCACTGAGTTTCTTTGCAAGCTCGCCGATTTCTTTTTTGACAGTGGATCGGTCCATGTTATTGCTTAAGCTCTCTTTTTCTTGAGTCGTTCTCTGAATTTTTCAACGCGGCCGGCAGCGTCAATCATCTTTTCTTTTCCGGTATAAAAGGGGTGGCAATTTGAGCAAATTTCAACTTCAACCCGCTCTTTAGCGGAGCCGGTTTTTATTTTGTTGCCGCAGGCGCAGGTTATCAGCGCTTCTGTGAAATATGTTGGATGTATTCCTTTTTTCACAACGAGGATACTCTATAGCAGTTTTTTATCTCTGTAAAGGGGAGCTATAACTGCTGGAGAGCTAATCATTACAAACTCTTGCGCTGTGGCTCTATTTCGGCTACCATAGGCGGGTATGATTTGGACTGACGAAGCAGACAGAGAGCTGAAAGTTGCCGATGCGCTCCAGGATGAGATTCAGGCCCTCATGAAGGCGGGAGCGCATATCGGGCACGTCAAGTCAAAAACCCATCCAGCGATGCGGCCGTTTATTTTCACAACCCGCAATAATATTGAAATTATCGACGTTCTGAAGACTGCCGAATATCTTGCGAAAGCCGAGACGTTTCTTAGGAGCGTTGCCGCTCGCGGGGGCATGGCGCTTTGGGTAGGCACAAAACCATCAGCCCGCCAGGCGGTGGAAGGGGCCGCAGCCGCTACCAATATGCCCCATGTCACCGGCCGTTGGATTGGGGGGCTCCTGACGAACTTCAGAGTGATTTCGCGGCAGGTAGCAGAAATGGAAGATATCGAAAAAAGGAAGGCCAATAGGGACCTTGAAAAATATACCAAACAAGAACGAGCACGGATTGATGACAAATACCAGTCGCTCCTCAAGGTTTATGGCGGGTTGCGGCTTCTTAGGCGCTTACCGGATGCGGTAATCATCATCGATACGGTTCACGATCATATTGCAGTGGGCGAGGCGCGACGGATGAAAATTCCGATTGTCGCTTTGGTTGACACCAACACAGATCCGCGGCCGATTCAATATCCGGTGCCGTCGAATGATGATGTGCGGCTCGCGGTGCAGTACATGACGCATCGAATGGCGGAAGCGTTGAAATTAGGCGTCGAGGAAGCAACTCGCGCTGCCGCTACGGCTAAAGCCGAAAAGGACAAAGCCGAAGCCGCGACCGCAGAAGAAAAAACACCATGATTTCATCGGATAAGGTTAAAGAACTCCGTGAACGCTCCGGCATTTCGGTGATGGAATGCAAGCATGTTCTGGAAGAGGCAGGAGGGGATATCGAGCGGGCACTTAAGATGCTCGAGAGTAAATTTGGCGGCATGGCCTCAAAAAAAACGTCGCGAGCGACGAGAGATGGTATTATTGAGGCGTATATTCATTCAAACGGAAAACTTGGGGTGCTCCTGGAGCTTCATTCGGAAACAGATTTCGTGGCTCGGAATCCGGCCTTCCGTGAACTGGCGCATGATATCGTGCTGCATATTGCCGCCATGAATCCTCGTTACCGTTCAGTGGAGGATATTCCCGAAAAGATTGTTGTTGAGGAACGTGCCGTCATAGAACATGAAGTCGCAAGGTTAAAGAAGCCGAAGGAGGTCACCGCACAAATCATTGAGGGGAAACTCGAGGCGCGACTTTCTGAACTGTCCTTACTTTCGCAGCCGTTTGTCAAAGACCCGACGAAAACCGTCAAGGGCCTGATTGACGAAGCCGTTGGCAAGTTCGGTGAAAATATTCGAGTCGGTCGGTTTGCCCGGTTGGAGATATAGCATCGCGTTCTCTCTAGCTGCATTCAATTCGTTATGATAATTATATTCGCGGCAATATTTTTTCTTAGCGTCATTGGCGCAGCCGTGATTATCACGAAGAAAATTCCGCTGATTCTGGCGACACCGCGCGAGGTTGTCAGCGATTATTTCGAGCGGGGATCGTCGCGGATGCATGTTCGGATTCTCCGGCTGCGAGGCTGGATTCAGCAAGGCGCATACTGGGATCCGTTGCTGGCGTTTACGGCGCGATTCTTGCGTTCATTGCGCGTGGTGCTTTTGAGACTCGACCAGTATTCATTTAATCTTTTGCAGAGCATAAAAGAAAAATCAGAACGGCGTAAAATTTTTCAGACCCCGGAGAATGATCCTAAATATTGGGAAGGATTGAAGGCGAAAAAACCCAAGGAGGAAACTTCTAACGTAGAACCTCACAATTAGCGCCGTCTTAGCCGAGAGGCAGGCCTGCCGGCGGGTAGAGTCCGCCGTCTCCGTCGGATGACGGATTCAGCGGATTGCTGTTTGTAGCTACTCGCGATATGCTCGCAGACAAACAGGGAACAACTGTTTTGCGCCAGTCCCGTTACAAGTGCCGGAGTAACTCAGTGGTAGAGTAGCTGTTTTGTAAACAGCAAGTCGCCGGTTCGAATCCGGCCTCCGGCTTCGGCACTTGTAACGGGATAAATAGGTAGTCAGTTCCTCCGATTTTGTTCTCGTTGCAAGCGGGATTGCAAAATCGAGAGTCCTCGGTCTGATTACCAAGAATCAAAGATTGGCAAAATGCCACATGGATTGCTACACATACGATATTATGATAAAAAGCTTCTGGAACAGATAAGGTCGTGGATAATAGAATATAGTACATTATCAGTGTCAGCAAAATTCGGGCGTGTCGTATAGCGGCAATTACACCGCGCTGTAAACGCGGCGTCCTCACGGACTACGCAGGTTCGAGTCCTGCCGCGCCCACCAAGATTAAACTTTCAGAAAATTTCATGCAAAAATTTCTCCGCCGAATCTAACAAAACTTTTATGATATCAACACCTGATCTTCGGGTAGTGGAAGTTTTCTTTTTCATAACTTTTGCGATTGGATTTTTGAAAGAAAAAACCTACAATTGAGGACTATTGGGTTAATAGCAGAAAAACCTTTTACAATTTTTGATTTTGCGCGCGCAGGCGCGTCTTTTTATTTCTAAAAAGAAAAAGAAATTTTGTTTTGGCGTTCTGCCCTATCGGGCAGAATGATATTGTTAATTATGCGAGGGGTGATAAACTATAAGAAAGGTCGAAAAACAATAAGTTATAAACTAGTAAAAACTATGACAAAAAAATTATTAATTGTTTCTTTGATGTTGTTTGGGTTAGTTGTTGGAGTAGTTAGTGTATCAGCTCAAAATGTTGCAACTTCAATTCAGCCCACTGGTTCTGTGCCTCTGATTTCTTCTGGGTCTGTCGATTCTTCGGCAATTGCTGAAGTAAATCTTGCATCAGGAACAAGAAGCGTTCATGTAAAGAAAGTCCAGGAAGCGCTTAAATCTTTGGGATATCTTGCTTCGGATCTTGAAA
Source organism: Candidatus Sungiibacteriota bacterium (assembly GCA_016181565.1). Taxonomy (GTDB): domain Bacteria; phylum Patescibacteriota; class Minisyncoccia; order Sungbacterales; family JACQCQ01; genus JACOZA01. Next base: position 882 of record JACOZA010000080.1, on the reverse strand, counting down.
CAACTGAGTATCTCGGACCAAAAACCAAAGAAGCGATAACCAACTTTCAGAGGGCGCAAGGTCTTCCTGCCACAGGATTTTTTGGGCCAGCAACTCGAGCTGCTTTGAAAAAAGGTCTTCAAGGAAGCGGAGGTGATAGAGCGGTGATAGATAGAAATGTTGATATTGCTTGTATGAAAACAGTGGTGGAAAAGAGAGAAAATGCGCTTTTATCAGCTTATGATATTTACGCCGGCAAAATAAGAGCAGCCCGCGAGACAAGAAAAATCGATCTCTTAGCCGCTTGGTCTATTCAAGACCCAAAAGAAAGACATACCGCCATTAAAGCGGCGTGGGATAAATACAGCCAGGGCACAAAAACTGCGACAATTGAATGGAACCAGAGCAGAAAAACAATCTGGGCACAGTCCTATCAAGAAGCGAAGAATTGCAGAGCTTCAGCGGTTGAGACGCAAGACTTAGAAAAAGTTGAGGTGGCAGAGTGATTCCAGAAAGGAGTTGAAAATAAAAAGTTCTCACAATAAAATCCGGCAGTTGCTGGATTTTATTGTTGGGCCCCGAAACAGAGCAAGTCCCGATAGAATTGAAGATCCTCGACGGAGTCGGGACTCGCTGCAGGGTAAAAATTCCGCCCTGTCTGGGCGAACGGCTCGGGGAAGTGTCAAAATATGTTCGCGCTGATTTAAGTATTGCTAAGAGCGTGGCCGGCCTAGGGGGTTTAGCGAATAGTGAACCCCGTTACAACCCAGAAGCTCCGACCTTCAGGCCGGAGAAAAAGGGAAAGCTTCAAAAAGCCAGATGCAAGGCCTAGCCTTTAGGCCGGGTTGTAACGGGGTGAAACGTTTCAAATTTCGCGGGGTGGAAAACCTGTGCATTAGTCAA
>JACOZA010000079.1 GCA_016181565.1 Candidatus Sungiibacteriota bacterium | reverse complement strand
GTATGTGCTTCTACCCTCGCCTTAATGGATGCGGGAGTTCCCATCGCCAAGATGGCGGCCGGAATTGCCATGGGCCTCATGATGGACCATAAAGGAAATTACAAGGTCCTCACCGACCTCCAAGGCCCTGAAGATCATCACGGCGACATGGATTTGAAAGTGGCAGGCACCGCTGACGGGATTACCGCTCTTCAGATGGATGTAAAAATTGAAGGCGTCACTCCCGAGATCCTTCGCGACGCTTTAGCCCAAGCCAAAAAAGCCCGACTCGAAATCTTAGATGTCATGGCGCGTACGATCCCCGCCCCGCGGCCGGAGCTTTCGCCTACCGCACCGCGTATCGTAAGCCTCAAAATCAATCCCGACAAAATCCGCGATCTCATCGGCCCCGGCGGCAAGATGATAAACCAAATCATTGACGCTACCGGCGCGCAAATTGACGTGGAAGATGACGGCACGGTATTTGTGACCGCCGAAAACGCGGAGTCGGGGAAGCAAGCCGTCGAGTGGATTAAAAAAGTCACCAGGGAAATTATCCCCGGAGAAATTCTTGAGGGACCAGTCACGCGCATATTCACCTTCGGCGCCATGGTTGAAGTCGCGCCCAAACAAGAAGGGCTGATTCATATCTCGGAGCTCGCCCCGTATCGAGTGGAGCAGGTTACTGATATAGTAAACGTAGGCGACATTATCCCCGTGAAAGTCAAAAATATTGATGAGCAAGGACGGGTAAATCTTTCTTTGAAAGACGTCCCGGGCCGCTATTCGGAAGAAGACGCCGCTCGTTATCAGGCGGCGCATCCTTACGGCTCTCTGGGGGAACGACCGCGGCGCGGCGGGGCGCCAACGCATCGCCGGGAAGATCGCCCGCGCGGTCCCAGGCGCTACTAAGCTGAACGGAAAGCCGCGGGGAGACGCTGAGAATTTTCAAAGTTCTCGCGCATCTTGGGCGTCCGTCAATCTTTGAGTATCACTATGCCAGGCAACCAGCTAACCAACACGCTCAACATAAAGCAGAGTGAGCCCAGCATCCGCACCATGAAATCGGATGTTTCGGAATTCCTGGCGAATACCAAACCGTCACTGATTAAGATGCTCTCAACGCAAATCGAGGAAGAGCGAATGAATCGGCCGACGCGAAGAAACTTCGCATCTGATTATGCGGGCAAAATCGGCGCGGCGATTGCAGTGCTGGTTGCCATCGGCGTGCTGGCTGCCGGCGGCTATGCGGCTTTTCGCTTTTTCCAGAAAACTCCGTCACAGCGAGGAAATGTACTCGTCCCGCAGCCGTTTTTCCGCACTGAACTCTCGGATACTGTCGCGATCCCCGAGATTCGTAATGGAGCTCTCGAGCCGATACTAAAAGAGCGCGCGGCCATCACCGATCCCGGGGCAGTCATGAAACGCCTTATCGCTATGACCGAAAACGCTGATGGAACCGTGCGCGCCATCTCCGCTAATGAATTTTTAGTAACCGCAGGAATCAGCGCCTCGACGGTACTCACAAAAACTTTCTATGGACCGGCGATGCCGCTCTACTTCAAATCCAACAGGGGGGTGCGCTTCGCCGTCTTGCTGCAAACATCTGACGCGGACCGTGCCCGCAGCGAACTTCTCCATGACGAAACAAACCTAGCATTTAAATGGTCAGTGATATTCCTGAACCAAACACCGGAAATAAAAATCCTGCCGTACGAAGACCGCATCTATCGAAACATCAATTATCGCATCATCCCTCTTGAACCAGTGAATGACCTGCAGCTGGTCTACGGCATCTTTCCGGCAAAAAACTATTTAATCGTGGCCGCGTCCGAAGAAACATTCCAAGTCATTGTCAATCGGCTTTTTGAAGCGAGCTAGAGTTGCCCAAAGCGAGTCAGTATGAAATAATACAAGCCAATCATTAATCTAAATGATCTCTGAATCAGAAAAACAAGAACTGCGATCGGCGTTAGAAAAAGAGAGGGAGCGACTCACGCGCAGTCTCTCGGGTTTTGCGACGCGTGATCCCAAAGACCCCTCGAACTGGAACGCGCGCTACCCCGAGATGACCGATGAAGGAACGGCTCGTCTTGACGTTGACGAAAACGCCGATGAAGTGGAAGAGTATGAGACCCTGCTCGAAACCGAAGAAACACTCGAGGGGCGTCTAAAGGATGTCGAGCGTGCATTAGAAAAAATCAGCGCCAACGCCTACGGGCAGTGCGAACGCTGCGGCGAGGATATTCCGACCGAGCGATTGCATGCCAACCCCGCCGCCCGCTTCGACGTTAAACACTCCAACCGAACCAGGTAATAGGTAATGGGCAGCGGGCGACAAACCCGCATTACTCTCTAAGGCCTCGGAAAAAGATTGTGAATTCTGCCGCCTTGTAACCTATTCTCTGACGCCTACTATGTCGCAGACGATTTTTTCCGCGCAGGTGACGGGTCTCGACGCAGAACCAATCCGCATCGAAGTTGATGTTACTCCGGGACTACACCTTTTTACTCTAGTCGGTCTGGCCGATAAGGAGGTGCAGGAATCGCGCGAGCGGATAACTGCCGCTATCAAAAATATCGGCGCTATCCCGCCGCACAAAAAAGCCCAGCGCGTGATTGTGAACTTAGCACCCGCCGACCTCAAGAAGGAGGGGCCGGCCTTTGATCTTCCGATAGCGCTGGGATACCTACTGGCATCGGGCCAGGCGAAGTTTGAGACTGGCGAACGGCTTTTTGTCGGCGAACTTGGACTCGGTGGGGAACTCCGGCCCGTCCGCGGGGTACTGGCGCTGGCACTGCTCGCCAAGGCCGCAGGATTTCGCGAGCTTTATGTCCCAGGGGGGAATGGCGCTGAAGCGGCGCTCGTCCCAAGTGTTTTAGTATTTGAAATTTCCAATTTGACGCAGTGCCTTGATCACCTCGAGGGAAGGGCCGCTCTTCTCCCCGAGAAGCATACCGAGCCGGAAAGCGTTGCCGTCTTTGACCAGGACCTGGCAGATATTCGCGGGCAAGAATCGGCGAAACGGGCGCTTGAGATCGCAGCAGCCGGCGGGCATAATGTTCTTTTTTCCGGGCCTCCGGGTACGGGGAAAACACTGCTCGCCCGCGCGCTGCCTTCACTCCTGCCGCCGCTTTCTTTTGAAGAAGCAATCGAGGTTACAAAAATTTATAGTGTTGCGGGCCTTCTCCGAAGCAACACGCCGGTTGTTTCGGCGCGGCCCTTCCGCAACCCGCACCATACCGCCTCCAATGCCTCAATCATCGGCGGCGGAACCAATCCGCGGCCGGGAGAAATTTCTCTGGCGCATCGCGGAGTGCTTTTCCTGGACGAGTTCCCGGAGTTCCAGCGCCCAGTGCTTGAAGCCCTCCGCGAGCCGCTCGAGGAGCGCCGCGTCACGGTTTCGCGCATGCAGGGCGCAGTGACTTATCCATCAGATTTTATTTTAGCCGCCGCCATGAACCCCTGCCCTTGCGGGAACCTGGGAAATCCGCGCACGAGTTGCATATGCACCTCCGGCGCTATCATGAAATACCAACGAAAAATTTCCGGACCCCTTATGGATCGCATCGATCTTCACATAACCGTCCCCAATGTAAGTTACGAAAAACTTGAGGGACGCGGAGAAGGGGAGCCATCGGCAACTGTACGGGAACGGGTGGCCCTGGCCCGCGAGACTCAACAAAAACGCTTCGCGGGCGAGGGAATTTGAAAAAACAGCGAAATGGGGGTGCGTCATGTCAAGCGCTACGCTCTCCCCGCCGCCGATGCGCGGCAGATTCTTCGCCTCTCGGTTGAAAAATACGCGCTCTCGGCGCGAGCCTACCATCGCATCTTAAAAGTTGCGCGCACGATTACCGATCTTGAGAATTCCGACGGGATCCGCGCCCCGCATGTCTTGGAAGCATTACGCTACCGGCCACAGCGGGAAATATAAACTCGGGCGGGGGAAATTAAAACGGATTCCTGGCGCCGTGGATCTCAAAATGCACGTGGCAGCCGGTGGCTCCTCGAGTGTTCCCGGTATTCCCAACGAGGCCGATGATCTGTCCGCGCTTGACCCCCTCGCCCACCGTCACCATGTTTTTCAAGTTGTGGGCATACAGCGTCTGGGTGCCGTTCGGATGGTTGATAACGATGAACTTGCCGAACCCTCCGTTCCAGCCCGTCTCTCGCACGATCAGCACCTGCCCGTCAGCCGAAGCAAAAATCGGGCTCCCGCAGGTATTGGCCAGATCCACCCCATTCCTTCCGTGGATGCCCTGCGAGCGGCGGCCCCCTTCGATGGGGCGCAAGAAGTAACCAACAATGTTCGGAAGACTGGCAGAACGCGCGACCGAGCTTCCCCTCGAGACTCCTTCGCTATAGAGCTCGCCGTCGGGAATGACAATTTCATCCCCAATTTCCAGCCCCGCCCCGGGGGCCAGCCCGTTAAACGCTAAAATTTCGGCAGCATCCCCCTTATACTTCTTTGCAATCGATTCGATCGTATCCCCTTTCTTAACGGCATACTTTACGCCAGAGACAGGCAAAATCAGCAACTGATCTCCAACCTGAATAGCTGATGGGCTTCTTAGCTGATTAGCCCAAACAATCGTGTTCACCGACACGCCGAAGGTCTTCGCAATGGCAGAGGGAGTATCCCCAGGCTTTACTGTGTAGACGAAGATTTGGTCTTGATCCGCCCGCCCCTGAAGCGTACCCAGGGGATTTGTCGGAGCCATAAATGCGCTCCGTTGGATCACATTCAGGTCGGGGGCGGAATCGTCCGGGGCGGCCTCGGGGTTGGGGGTTGCCGCCAGGACCGGGGCGATGTAAGAAGCAACGTCAATTTCGGGAAGAACAGCAACTTCATCTGAATTCGGGCCGCTCTTGGTAAAAAGCTTGAATATTTCAGAAAAAAAGCCCGCCCGAGCCGGCAGGGGATAGAAGAGTATCAGAAAGAAGCTGATACTTGCGATGCCGAGAAGAGATACGGAGCCCAGCCGACCAAAGAGGAGAGGGGGTCGGCGGCTGTGGACGGGTTTTCTGCTTTTCGACTTGGTCGCGGGAGTAAGTAAAGGCAAAATAGGGCGGCGCCCCCGTATTAACTAAATCCAGTAATAACTGCGTTTTTTCACCATTTTATTGCACTATCGGGGGTACAAGTATACAGTCTAGCATCGTGATGGGTGCGGTCAACGAGCCAATCTCCACAATCTATTCTACTTTGATCCATAAAGGACATAACCGCACAAAATATTTATATAAAGGACATGTAAAATTAACCTGTGAATAAGCCCGTTTGTGGTCTAAAGGACATTCGTATACCATAAAGACATCCGAGTGTATGCGGTTCAATTAACCAGTTTCGAGTTCTTACTCGCTGGGGCGAACTAGCGAATTCACAAACCTTCATCGCTCGGTATAACTTTCCTGTTCTTTTTTCTCTCACTGCTCTCGGCGAAGCTCGCTCGGGGGTCCCATAAACGTTTTAGCCCCGTGGCAACTGCTTCTCTACCCGATATTAGTGAGGGTCAGCTGCCACGGGGCTATCTTTTTTTAACGAGTCAAAGGGCGTAGGATGCTTCTGTGCCCGGTAGTCCTGCCTGCCGGCAGGCAGGGAAAACTCGAGAGAAAGACCGCCTTCAAGCAAGTCTCGTATTTCTCTCGACTCCGGAAAGCTCGCCATTTGAGCGCCGAGGCACAAAAAATTACTGTAATCGAGTTTCTACTACCAGGTGTGCAACAAATTCTTAAAGGACTGAACGAGAAGCAGCGAGCGGCGGTTTTGGCCCCCGACGGCCCTGTTTTGATTATTGCCGGCGCCGGGTCGGGCAAGACCAAGGCTTTAACTCATCGCGTGGCCTATCTTCTGTCACGGGGCATCCCGCCCGAGGAGATATTGGCTGTCACTTTCACCAATAAGGCCGCGGAGGAGATGCGGGAACGGGTTTGGCGGCTTCTGGGTAATAGGTGGCAGGTAACGGGTGGCGGAAAACTAAGCGGCGGTGATTCACCAAATGGCCTATCACCTGGCACCTACCACCTATCACCTCGCGCCGAGCCTTTTATCGGCACCTTCCACTCCTTCGCGCTTTCAATTCTCCGCCGCGAAGCTAAAAAAATAGGATTCTTCCCGAGCTTTAGTGTTTTTGACGAAGACGACTCGCTGGCACTCGTTAAGGACGTAATGGCGGAGTTGGTTATTTCTGCCAAGCAATACCCCGCCGGCATCATCCAAAACACCCTCTCGGCCCTGAAAAACGAGCTCATCACCCCCGCCGCCTACGGCGGGGACGAAAGCTCTTTTACCAAAACCGTTGCTCGGGTGTACGCTCTCTACCAGAAGCGTCTTTGCGAGGCCAACGCCATGGACTTCGACGACCTCCTGATGCGCCTAGTGCTTCTTTTTGAAAAAGACCGCCCCACGCTCGAAATATACCAAGACCGCTGCCGCTACATCCATATTGACGAATACCAGGATACCAACCGTGCGCAGTATCAGCTGGTGAAACTCCTCGCCGAGAAACACCGAAATCTTTTTGCGATCGGCGACGATGCTCAATCAATTTATTCCTGGCGGGGGGCGGATTTCACCAACATTCTTTCATTCGAAAAAGATTGGCCGGACGCCGCAGTCGTGATCCTCGACCAAAACTATCGCTCAACCCAAAATATCCTGGACGCGGCGCACGGCGTCATCGCCCGAAATAAACTGCAGAAAGAAAAGAAACTCTGGACAGAAAATCCCGCCGGGGAGAGCATCTTTCTCGTCCCGGTCGCTAACGAGAGGCACGAGGCCGCATTTTTGGCGGAAAAAATTTCGGAACTCTTCACGGCCGATTATCATCCGGAGGACATCGCCGTGCTTTATCGCACCAACGCCCAGTCGCGAGTCGTAGAAGAAGCCTTTATCCGCGGGGGGATTCCTTATCGCATTGTCGGCGGCGTCAAGTTCTACCAGCGCCGCGAAGTTAAGGACCTCATGAGCTACTTGCGCGTTTTGGAAAATGAAAGGGATATGGTGTCTCTCAGAAGAATCGCAAACGTCCCCCCGCGCGGCATCGGCAAAGTGGCAATGGTCAAGGTCCTGGCCCGCGACACCGGTGCCATGAATCTGCGCGAGCGGGCTCTCGCAGAAAAATTCTTGGCGCTGCTGGCCGATCTGAAAACCGAGAAGGAAATCCTTGCGCCTTCACGCTGAAGAGCGCTGGGAAAACGTCAAAGAATTCATCTCGCTGGCTAGACGCTACGATGAACTCCCGCGAGAAACTGCCTACACAAAACTTCTCGAAGACGTCGCTTTGATCCAGGAAACAGACTCCATTGACCGGAGAGCGCATGCGATACATCTGATGACGCTCCACGCCGCCAAAGGCCTTGAGTTTCGAGCGGTGTTTATCATCGGTTTGGAAGAAGGAATTTTTCCGCATGGGAGGGCTATGCTCTCTCCTGCCGAGCTCGAGGAGGAGCGGCGTCTCTGCTACGTGGGTATTACACGCGCTAAAGAGAAACTCTACCTTCTGTGGGCCTCTCGGAGAACAATTTTCGGGTCACTTCAAGCCAATCCGCCGTCGCGGTTCCTGCGGGAGGTGCCCGCTGAAGTGGCCACTGCGGAAAAGAGCGGCTGGTCCCTGGGAGAGGGCTTGGAGGAGGAACTAATCGAAAACGAGTGGTAAGTCCCGTTACCATAAAATTCCATCTGTGACACTTATCGAGTCGTTTCACGTTCAGTGCCTATACTTCCACCGCCGTCCAGCCGCGGCGTAATAGTGACGGGGAAAATGTGACCATTTCAGAAATTAAAAACGCACTCTCCCATTACCAACTGAAACCCAACAAGCTGCTGGGTCAGCATTTTTTGGCTGACGAAAATATCTTGCGAAAAATCGTCGAGACCGCCGCGATTAAAAATACCGACACGGTGCTTGAGGTCGGGCCTGGGTTGGGAATTTTGACATTTGAAATTGCCAGGCGCGCCGCAAAAGTCGCGGCGGTCGAAAAAGATCCGGCGCTCGCAGAAATTCTAAGCAAAGAAATTGAAAAACGCGGGACGCTGGATGTTCTTCGCAAAGGAGTAAGCGACTACGGCTCGCGATTTAATCTTGTCTATTTTACTCCGGAAAGCTCGCTTAACCCCGAGCACGCGCAACTCTATCAAAACAATATTTTCTCGCTTATCCGGCAGGTAAAATTCAGCGTCAAAGATGAAAAATCGCTTGATACCGTTATTTTCATCAACGGCCTGCCGATCTCAACGCTTGAGTTGAAAAATTATCTCACCGGACAGAATGTTCAACATGCGATTAAGCAATATCGCTACACCCGCGATTGGCGCGAGCCCCTGTTTATGTTCAAGCGATGTTTGGTGCATTTTGCGGTGGATAACGATCTCGTATACATGACCACCCGACTTGCCGGAAAATCCACTTACTTTTTGCCTTTTAATAAGGGGTTTGAGAACGGAGCCGGCAATCCGGTTAATCCGAGCGGATTTAAAAGCGCGTATCTTTGGGAAGAAGTATTGCAGAAGGATAGTTTATTGCAGATCGTCGCCGAGTTTATGCTTGTTTCCATTGAGATAACGACAGACGAGGAAGGCGAGCAGAAAGAAAAAGAAATGCTCATCTTTCCTCGCTATCACCAACTGGATGCAGTGAGAAAAATGGTTGCTCATGCGCGTGAACATGATGCAGGGCAAAATTATCTTATCCAGCACAGCGCCGGCTCCGGCAAGACCAAGACGATTTCTTGGCTTGCCCATAAACTCGCGAGCTTGCAGTCGTCTTACAATGTAAAAATATTTAATTCCGTTATCGTGGTTTCGGATCGGCGAGTTATTGATAAACAGCTTCGCGATGAGGTGTTGCAATTCCAGCAGGTAGAAGGCGTGGTGCAGGCGGTTGAAAAACATTCATCGCAGTTGAGAGACGCGCTGGATAACAACAAAAAAATCATTGTAACTACCCTTCAGAAATTTCCTTATATTGTGGATGAAATCAGCAAACAGACCGACAAAAAATTTGCGGTGATTGTTGACGAGGCGCATTCATCGCAGACCGGCGAAAGTACGAAGAGCTTAAAGAAGGTTCTGGGATCGCTGGAAGATGCCGAAAAGGAAAATACCGCAGAAGAAGAACTGACCGCCGAAGATGAGATTCTGCGGGAACTTGCGGGCCGAGGCCGACAGAAAAATATCAGCTTCTTTGCTTTTACCGCCACGCCTAAAGGGAAAACAATGGAGCTTTTCGGAACGAAAAACGCAGACAAAACATTTTCTCCTTTTCATCTCTATTCCATGCGGCAGGCAATTGAGGAAGGGTTTATCCTGGATGTGCTGAAAAACTATACAACCTTTCAAACCTATTTCAATTTGATTAAGAAAATTGAGGAAGACCCGCAGTACGAAAAGAAAAAAGGAATTGCGCTTTTGAAATCGTATGTGGAACTCCACGACCATGCTATCGGTAAAAAGACGGAATTAATTATTGAGCATTTTTTAAACCATGTCGCGCGTAAAATAGACGGGTACGCAAAAGTGATGGTGGTAACGCGTTCCCGCCTGCACGCGGTGCGCTACAAGCTTGCGCTTGACCAGTACTTAAAAGAGCACAAACACCCGATCAAAACTCTTGTGGCATTCTCCGGGACCGTTAACGACGGCGGGAAAGAGTATACCGAGCCCGGTATGAATAATCTGCGAAGCGAGAAACTTACCGTGGAGACATTCAAACTTCCGGAATACAAGATTCTGATCGTGGCTAATAAATTCCAGACCGGTTTTGACCAGCCGTTTTTACACACCATGTATGTTGATAAAAAGCTTGGAGGCGTGATGGCCGTGCAAACCCTAAGCCGTCTCAACCGGACGCACAAAGGGAAAGACGACACGATGATTCTTGATTTTGCCAATCACGAGGAAGAAATTCAAAAAGCATTTCAGCCCTACTACGACAAAGCAGTGCTGACCAAAGCGACCGACCCGAATAAGCTCTACGACCTGGAGCGTAAGTTATTTGAGTTCAATATTTTTGCAAAAGCAGATGTGGAGAATTTTGCTAAGGTTTTCTTCAAGCGTGGCGCCACGCAGGAGAAGTTACATCCTCTATTGGACCCAATCGTTGAAGAATATCTGAAGATGGAGAAAAAA
>JACOZA010000078.1:7329-8513 GCA_016181565.1 Candidatus Sungiibacteriota bacterium | reverse complement strand
TTCCTTTGGTTAGGAGTCTTTGATAAAGTAGGTTTCCTCCAGAGGCGGGCAGGCGAGCGAAGTCGTAAAGACACTCCGCAGATTATGAAAACACCCGGCCGATTCAATCGGCAGGGTGTTTTCGCAAGGCGCTTCCTCACGGGTTACTGTTTAGTGGCCAGACCTCTTCTCACGGCGGGAGGGAAAAACTCCGGCTGAAAAGGGAACTTCTTGCGGGCCCCTTCAAGCTTGACGGGATTCCAGAGATACCAGCAGGTGACGCCGGCTTTTTCCGCCTCCTCGATTTGAGTCCGGATCTCACGCGGACCGTAGGGGATTGTAACTTTCGTTTTCCGGCTTTCCACCGTAAATGCTTGGAGGTAGGCGCAGAACTGTAGGCCCGGATAGTCCGCTTTAAGATAGGCATTTGTCTTGGTGAGCGCCGCGCGGATGACCTTATCCGGGCACTTCGCGGGTATGTCGCACTGATACCCCGGGTCAAATAATCCCGGGTATGCCATCGAAACAATCTCGTCGGTGTTCCTCGCGATCTCCCGTATATCCTGTCCGTTGCCTGACGGGTCGCGTTTGTCGGTAATCAGCGCTGAATACCCGAACAAATCCACCGCCACGCGCACCGTGGGATGCTTTTGCTTCAGCGAACGATAGGCGCGGCGCGTAAAGGAGTTGATGATAGCCGATTTTATCTCCGGCGTCACATCAACTTCGTTTCTGCGATCGTCGTGATACTTGATGCTTTGAATCGGGAACTCCCGGCTGCCGTCGGTGGGGAAACGCAGATAATCCATCTGGATGGTGCGGAACCCCACTTCAGCTACACCCGCCATCAGGTCCAGGATCATCTTCTGTGCCATTTCGCTAAGCGGATTTAACCACGGATTCTTCCCGCGGTCGCGCCACACAACGCCCCGGTTATCCCGAAGCAGCTCCGGTATTTCTCTGTACTTGGTGTTTACATCGTGCATCCAGCTCTCGTCAGCCTTAAAGACGACGAAGCGGCCGATGGGATTGATGCAGGCGGCCAGAAGCCGTGCTGTGATCTTTTGCGCTCCGGCCCAGTCTCCGAGCAGCCAGCCCGATTCGTTGATGTCGATGATGATAGAATTCAGGCCGTTCAGCTTGATGAAATCGATGAAGCGCTCAAGCATTTCGGGGTTGCTGGCGTTATCCGCCGTCAGGTGGAT
>JACOZA010000078.1:0-7306 GCA_016181565.1 Candidatus Sungiibacteriota bacterium | reverse complement strand
AGTGATGCCCCAAAGACGAGAATGGCGGCAGTTAGGCGCATTAGCTTCGCCTCCTTTGGCGGTTGTCGGGGAAGGCATCGGGATTTGGTACACTATATTTCGAAGCGCCTCGGGAGTCAAATGATAATCTCACGCTATCACAAAAAATTTTTTATCCGATATCTCGAACTTAAAACTGCGAGGTGGCCTCGTCGGCACGTACGTTATTTGTTTGGCTCGACCGGATTCTTCTGCGGCCCTAAACTGTTTGCATTTATCATGGAGGATTCGTTTGGAATCAAGTTGCCAGAGGCCGATCGCCGAAAACTGCTTGCGAAAAAGGGAGTTGACCAGTTTTTCAATGCCGGGCGCCCCTTCGGCAGATGGCTGGAGGTCCCGTTGCCTAAGACCGAGAGGGGAGCGGAAGCTATGCTTATCTATATTCGCCGAGCGTATCTCTTGGCGAGGAAATCGTTGGGATAATTTGTTCAGATAAAAAACAACGCCCGCTATCACGCGGGCGTTGTTTTTGATTGATAGCGGAGATTTATCTTACGGCCTCTTTTAAATTCTTGCCGGCGCGGAATTTCGGTGTAGTTGTGGCTTTGATCTGAATCTTTTCGCCGGTGCGCGGATTCACCCCTTGGCGGGCGGCGCGCTTTTTCACGACGAACGTACCGAATCCGGAGACCGAAACCTCCTGGCCTTTTGCGAGCGAGCTTGTGATGCTCTCGAATACCGTATCGACTGCTTCTTCAGCAGCTTTCTTGGTGCCTTGCAGTTTTGCATGCACTGCATCAGCCAAATCTGCTTTATTCATGTGAGTCTTGAAATGTTTAGTAGTGATTCGACAAGCTCGAGACAAGTAGTAGATGCCGCGATCTCACAAAGTATCAGTGAGTCGCGAATCTTGACACTTGTCATGAGCGAAGCCGAGTGATGGCTCCGACCTTTAAAAACAATACGTTCCTATTGTAGGGGAATTAAGCCAATTTATGCAAGCCGGGTAGTAGAACTTCGACTGGCTTGACACGGCAAGCAAAAATAATATGTCGAAGTTTCACTACCCGGCAAGCCGTATCTGTGTGTCCGCGGTCTCATCCCAAAATTTGACGAAGTCTCTCGATTCTGACGCACTTGCCGGTTTTTGGGTCGATCTCGGCCAGGAGAGCGTTCACCTCATAGGGCGGGGCGGCGGCAACATCCGGTTTAGCGAGTTTTTGGTGGACAAGAATGTCGATTCTTCGCGAAATATCTTCGCCGATCACCGAATAATGCGGCCCAGTCATGCCGATGTCCGATATGAAGCCGGTGCCTTGGGGGAGTATCCGCTCATCGGCGGTGGGGGTATGGGTATGTGTCCCATAGACTAAGGATGCTTTCCCGTCAAGCCACCACCCCATCGCGACTTTTTCGGAGGTGGTTTCGGCGTGCCAGTCGAGGATAACAACCTTTGTTTTTTCGCTGGCAGCGTTTTCTTCAAGAAGCTTGGAGACGGCGGCATACGGAGAATCGTAGTGCGCGCGCATATGCGTTTGGGCGATCGCATTAACGATAAGAACATCAGTGCCGGCCGCGTTCACGCGCAGCCATCCCTTTCCGGGATGTGTCGCGATGAAGTTTATGGGACGAACGACGGGGAGATTTTGGTTGGCAAGAAGCTCGTCGGCGTTTTTGCCCTCGAGAATATGATTGCCGCCGGTAATGACGCCAACGCCCGCTCCCAGGATTTCTGCAGCGCTCGTTTCACTGATGCCCCGGCCGTGTGACAAGTTTTCGCCGTTCGCGATAACCAGATCCGGTGAATATTGTTTTTTCCACTGCGGAAGGACTCTGGCGAGCGCTTCCCGGCCGGGCCGGCCGAAGATATCCCCGAAGATAAGGATTTTCATAGTTTCAGACGTTCCCTATGTTTCATCAACGAATAACGAATAACGAATAACGAATCTCTTCCGAATTTACGAATTAGTTTATTCGTAAAGAGTTAGTTATTCGCTGATGGCTACCGCGCGTACTCAATAGCGCGCGTTTCACGGATCACATTCACTTTGATCTCGCCCGGATATTTAAGTTCGTTTTCCACTCGATGCGCAATGGTCCGCGCCAGCTCTCGTGCTTCCAAGTCGCTCATTTTTTCAGGGGTTACAAAGATGCGGATTTCGCGCCCGGCCTGAATGGCATACGATTTTTCAACTCCGGCGAAGGAATTAGCGATCGCCTCAAGATCCTGGAGGCGCTTCAGGTAATTCTCTACCGAATCGCGCCGCGCGCCCGGCCGGCCCGCGGAAATCACGTCAGCCACTTGGACTAAGATCGACTCGAGCGTTTCGTAAGGATATTCCTCGTGATGCGATTGCATGGCCTGCACGATGCGATTATCAGCGCCGAATTTCTGGAGGATGCGCCGTCCGATTTCGACATGCGTTCCTTGCACTTCATGGTCTACCGCTTTGCCAATATCGTGGAGCAAGGCTCCTTTTTTCGCGATAGTCACGTCACCCCCGAGTTCCTCGGCAAGCATGCCGGCGACATGCGCCATTTCAATTGAGTGGACTAGCACATTTTGGCCGTACGAGGTGCGGAATTTAAGCCGTCCCAAGAGGGCGATCAGGCGCTGGTCGAGATCAAATATTCCCACCTCGAAGGCCGCCGCCTCGCCGGCAGCTTTGATCTGCCTCTCAATGTCCTGCCGGACTTTTTCAACGACTTCTTCAATGCGGGCGGGCTGAATGCGGCCGTCCGCAATCAGAATTTCAAGCGCGTTTTTTGCGGTGTGACGCCGCACCGGGTCGAATGCCGAAATGACGATGGCTCCCGGCGTGTCATCCACAATGATTTCCACTCCCGCCGCGCGTTCCAGTGTCCGGATATTGCGGCCCTCACGCCCGATGATTTTCCCTTTAATCTCGTCGTTGGGGATGGGGACGGTTGTCGTCGTGACTTCCGAGACGGTGGGGGTCGAGACGCGCTGAATGATGGTGGCGAGGATTTGTTTAGCGCGGCGTTCAAGTTCATCGAGTCCGGTCGTTTCTAATTTTCTGATGCGCTGCATCAACGTTTCCTCGTGATCCTTCTCGATGTTTTTCATGAGTTCGTCGGTCGCGTTTTCTTTTGTGAGTCCAGCGACACGCTCGAGCTCCTTTTCGATTTTCGCTCGCGCTTCTTCAAGCTCCGTTTTCACGGCTTTAATTTTCTCGATCCGGGCTTCGGCGTCCTTCTCCCGAGACTCGATGTCAAGGATTTTCCGATCAAGCAAACTCTCCCGATTTTCCAATCGGTCTTGGAGGCGCTTAATTTCCTGTTCGCGGTTTTTTTCTTCTTTCTTGGCTTCTTCGAAGATCTTGACGGCTTCGGTCTTGGCTTCAACCAGAATTTCTTTGGCCTCAACTTTTGCATCCTCGATTAGTTTTTGGGTGCGGAGTTCAAGCGAGTTGATGCGCTGTTTCCCAACGAGCTGGCGAATAAAATAGCCAAGCGCAGTACCGACGGCAATCAGCAATACTGCGCCAACAGAGAGTGTCAGTGGAATTGATTCCATATATCTGCGCGAGAGTCCAGTCGCACACTGCTGATGGCGGTTTTGGCGAGACGAACGTAAGAAGCGTGATGGGAAACGCTAAAAGGCCGGAGTGACTTAGCGGAGTCTTTTCACAACGTTTCGCATAGAAGTCTTTCGTCGTTGACAAACGTTTCTTTCTTCGGAGGGTAAGATGGGTGTTCCGATGAGAGCCGAGTTGCCAGTGTCGTCATCAGCAGAGGCCGCTGCCTCTCGCTGAGTTAAATTCCCAAAATAATAAATCGAACGTGGCGCCAATATACCACAGCGCTCTTTGCCAGTCAAAAGGTTAGAGGTAAGCTGATTTTTCAGCCGTGTTTGCCTAGACGTAGGGGATGTCCCGATGCCGCCCATTCCGGGAGCGGGGGCTTCGTCCTGTGTTACAATACGGCTTATGAAATTAAGAACTTATAAGCCGGTGGCGCTGGTGGTGATGGACGGATTTGGTGTTTCGCTTGAAGAAAAGGCCAACGCTGTTGCGCTCGCCAAGAAGCCAACTCTCGATACCCTCGATACTTATTACCCGTTTACCACTCTGCAGGCATCCGGAATTGCCGTTGGTTTACCGTGGGGAGAACGCGGTAATTCAGAGGTCGGGCACTTAACGATGGGCGCGGGCCGGGTGATCTATCACTCCTTGCCGCGCATCACCAATGATATCCAGGACGGCGGTTTCTATCGCAATGAGGCTTTTTTGAAAGCGATTGAGCACTCAAAAATCAACAACTCGAAGCTGCATCTCATTGGCCTTGCATCATCAGGCTCTGTGCATGCCTATATCGAGCATCTTTACGCTCTTTTGCGGCTTCTCGAAACCCATCAGGTTCCTCGCGTGTATCTCCATATCGTTACTGACGGGAAGGATGCTATCCCCAAAGAAGGCGAGAAGTTCATGGCGCATTTAGGCGAGCGTATGGCAAAAGAATTCCCGCATGTCGCCATCGGTTCGGTGATTGGCCGGTTCTTTGCTATGGATCGCGATGAGCAGTGGGAACGTACGAAAAAAGCTTACCAGTTGTATGCCGAAGGCCTGGGCAAAGCGATCACGGGCCAGGTCGGCGACGAGCTGCGCGCGTCGTATGACCTCGGCGTCACCGACGAATTTATTGAGCCGGCGTTTATTCCCGACGTCACGGGGGCGATGCCGAGCGTAGTCGAAGACAAAGACGCAGTTATTTTTACCAACTTTCGCGAAGACTCCATGCGCCAGATTGTTCGGGCATTCGCCGAGCCGGCCTTCGACGCGTTTCCGCGAAAGTTTATGCGAAATCTTCTTATCGTTACCATGACGGAGTATGAACGCGGGATGAATACGCTGGTGGCGTTTCCTCCCATTGAAATCCACGCGCCCCTGGCGCGCATTATTTCTGAGGCGGGGATGCGGCAATTGCATATCGCCGAGACTGAAAAGTATGCGCACGTGACGTACTTTTTCAATGGGGGGCGGGAGAAGCCGTTCCAGAATGAGGAGCGGATCCTCGTGCCCTCGCTCACCGCCACCCACCCCGATGACGTTCCCGAAATGAAAGCTGCCGAGATTACCGCCCGCGTGGTTTCGGAGTTGCCGCATTATGACTTCACCCTTGTCAATTACGCGAATGCTGACATGGTCGGGCATTCTGGAAATTTGGAAGCAGCGGTAAAGGCCGTGGAAGCAGTCGATCGGTCGCTCGGCGAACTTTTGCGCGAAGTGCCGAAGGACGGCGGAGTTGTGATCGTTACGGGGGACCACGGGAATGTAGAAGCAAAACGCAATCCTCTCACCGGCGAGAAGTTAACCGAACACTCATTGAACCCCGTACCGTTTTACATTGTGGGGGAAGACTTTCGGCTATCAATCCCCCGGACACCCGAAGGGATCCGGCAAAGGAAAAGGGAGATCGGAGGTATTCTGACTGATGTTGCTCCGACCATCATTGAGCTCTTGGGACTGCGAAAGCCGCCCGAAATGACCGGGGGTTCTCTTCTCCGTCTGCTGCGCGGACAGATGTCGGCAAATTAGGCGCAAAACGAAGGATACAGTTCAGCCATAAAACAACTCACGCGGCTTTGGGCCGCGTGAGTTGTTTTCGTTGGACGATGTTCATTTGCCGTTTGCTAGTTTGCGCTTTATGATTTCGTCGATCAGGCCGTAGTCTTTAGCTTCCTCGGCGGACATCCAGAAATCGCGGTCAGTGTCTTTTTCAATTTTTTCCAGTTTCTGGCCCGTGTGCTTGGCCAGAATCTCATTGGTTTTTTGCTTGATTTTCAGAATCTGGCGCGCGGCAATTTCTATTTCTGTGGCTTGTCCCTCGGCCCCGCCCATCACCTGATGAATCAGGATTTCGGAGTTGGGGAGCGAGAAACGCTTGCCTTTAGCGCCCGCCGCCAAGAGTAAGGCCGCGGCCGATGCCGCCACGCCGACACAGATGGTGGAAACGTCGGGTTTCACGTACTGCATGGTGTCGTAGATGGCGAGGGCCGCCGATACTGACCCGCCCTGTGAATTTATGTAGAGCTTAATATCATTTTTCGTATCCTGCGACTCGAGGAACAATAGTTGCGCGATTACGGCATTAGCCACCATGTCACTGATCGGCCCGCCGAGAAAAATGATGTTATCTTTTAATAGGCGCGAGTAAATATCATAAGCCCGCTCGCCGAACTGCGATTTCTCGATGACGGTGGGGATCAGATATTGAGATTCAATCTGTTTTTGCATGCCAGTTTTATCAGAACCTTATCTTACCCTAAAATGTCTCGATCGGCAACATTTGTCATTTTTCACCGAGGCTTTCAAGATATTGAAACACTTTCTCGTTCTTCGCGGCGCTTCGGGCGTAGGTCCGGAGTGCTTTCGAGTCGAGCGCTTTGGCGGCATCTTCGGGAGTCGGATACTTGGTCAGAACGCGGTTTGCCTCAATTTCAACTTCGGCTTCCGATGGCACAATTGACTTTGCCTCGGCAATTGAGCCCAGAATTAGGGCAATTTTGACGCGCCGCTTAGCGTCGCTTTCCCATTCTTTCCTTAAGTCTGTCTCCGTCTTTTTCAAGTGCGTGAGGTAGTCCTCGAATTTCATATTCATCTCCTCGATGCGCTCCCGAAGTTCGAGAATCATTTTTTCAAGCTCTGATTCGATTAAAGCTTGCGGGATGGCGGCCTCGGTTTTTGCCGCCAACCCGTCCGCAATGGCGATGCGGATTCGTTCGCGTTCACGGTGCTCTTTTTCCTGCCGGATTCCATCCCGGATGTTTGCACGAAGCGCATCAAGCGATGGAAAGTTCCCGACGCTTTTCGCAAATTCATCGTTTAACTCCGGAAGCTGCCGTTCTTTGACGTCGTTCATTTTTGCCCGGAAGTCGACGACTTTTCCCGCCAGCGTCGGTTCGTGATAGTCACTGGGCATGACAAGGTTGAAACTTTTCTCCTCGCCTTGTGACATGCCGATAAGCTGATCTTCAAAGCCAGCGACGAATTTGCCTTCACCGATCACTAAGGGATGATTTTGGGAGGATCCGCGCTCCAGGACTTGCCCATCAGCGGTTGCCCGAAAGTCGATTTCGACCGGATCTCCCTTGGACGCTGGCCGCTCCGCAGGCACTTCTTTGCCACGCGAGTTGCGAATCCATTGGAGAGTGTCTTCGATCTCTTTGTCCTCAACCGCGACTGCCCTTTTTGATTTGAGAACATCTTTGGTAATGGACTCAAAGTCGGGAAGAGTGAAATCCGGCAGAATCGCGCTCTTTAAGGTGAACTCAATCGGATTCCCCGGCGCGATTTTTTTGACCGAG
>JACOZA010000031.1 GCA_016181565.1 Candidatus Sungiibacteriota bacterium | reverse complement strand
AGCGAGGCTAAGGCGCCAAAAAATGAAAGATATATCGCAAGAAAAGCAAAAGCCGCCAAAAGGACGGCAACAAGAAAATACCTAATTTTATAATTCGGATGCGCCACGGGGTTGATTTTAATGATATTTAATGCCGCTTATCCGCGGCTCTTATTTTAAGTATACCATTCGCGGTTGTTTCTCAAAACTATTTGTTCGACAAGCCTGCCTGTCGGCAGACAGGCTCACCACAAGATGTGATGGGCGAAAGTATCTTTGTGTATATCAGTCTCATGTTACAACGCTCGTCCCGAGCCGCGGTCGAGGGATGGTTCGTCTGATGAAAATAAAGTAAAATCGAGACGAGGGTTCTAGGGCGGCCGAGATCCATCACTGGCTGATCCTGGCTCATATCAAAAAAATGAAAAACGGCCCGGAATCAAAACAGAATTCAGATGAGAAAAACAAAAAAAGAAACCGTAGCGTTCTTAAACGTGTCATTTTTGTTTTGGCTGGTCTGGTATTCGCTGTTCTGACAATTAACGCCGTTATGTTTGCGGCCGGAATTAAAACAGGCTTCTTTCACCGCTGGGTGGAAGGTCAGTATTTTGGTAAGATCGCAGAAATCCAGGCTGAAGGCTTTATAATCAGGGATCAGGAAGGCGAAGAAAAATCGGTCTTGATTAGAAAAGATACGAGAATCAGAAGAGGAAGGCAAACCGTAGCAGAAGAGGCGCTCGAAGTCGGCAGTTATGTGATTGTCGTTGGTTCCTCTAATGACAGTAAGCAAATAGAAGCCAGGGTTATACGCATCTTTGCCGATGACTGATACGAAAGATGAACGAGTGGAGAAATAAAAAAACTTTAAAATATCTGCTGGGGATTACACCCCCATTGTTTTTTGTTAGCCTCTCTCTTTACCTGCTCATCTATTCAAGTCCGGAACGCATAGTTGGTTTTATCGGCGTAACTAATGCGTATACGCTTATTTTCATTCTTGCTTTTTTGGGAGGGGTCACGACATTTAGCGGCATTCCTTATCATTTGGTTCTCATTACGCTCGCCACCGGCGGTCTCAACCCCTTGCTTTTGGGTTTCTCGGCTGCTGGCGGGGTTATGCTGGGAGATTCCACTTCCTATTATGTCGGCTATCGCGGAGGCGCTATTGTTCCTCAAGGCGTGCAAAAAATCTTTCAGCAAATTTATTCTTTTAGCTCGAAGTATCCAAAAATTTTACCCCTTTTCTGTTTTTTATATGGTTCTTTGGTGCCTTTTTCAAACGATTTTATTACTATTTCCGCGGGCATTGCGCGGTATCCTTTCTGGCGGGTAATGCTTCCCCTGGGATTAGGCAATGCGGTTTTTAACGTTTCTCTCGCCTATCTTGCGACATACGCTCGCGATTTTTTGTTAGGCGCATTTTTTTAATTGGTTCTGCTAAAGCCTTAAGTATTTCCGTATAAAAATAAAACCTGATAAAATGATAAAAGAAGATGCCGAATCGCAAGCAGCAGTACGACCTAATTGCCGTTAGGATAAGCGGGAGGTAAGTTAACTCAAAACATTGTAAGAAAGATTAAAATGGGAGGGGACATCAACAAATTTCTTCACGAAGTAGTGATTACGGCCATGATCGTGAAGGACGGCAAATATCTGCTGACGCGGCGGTCAATGGCCAAGAAGCGATTCCCTCGGAAATGGACCGTTCCCGGCGGAAAATTGGAGACGAGCGATTACATCCATCTGCCGAAAGACACCAAAGACTACTGGTATAACGTGCTCGAGAAAGTTCTTCGGAGAGAGGTGAAGGAGGAAGTGGGGATTGAAATTGAGAATATCGAATACGTCACCAGTCTCGCCACGATTCATACCGATGGTTCGACAGATTCGATAAACTCACTGCAAGCAAGTTCACCACCAAGCGGCAGCCCGTCGCTCGTCGTTTCTTGCCTGGCAGACTACGTGTCGGGGGAGGTTACGCTGCAGCCCGAGGAGACTGACCAGTTCGCCTGGGCGACGCTGGATGAGGCCAAGGACTATGATCTGATTGACGGTATTTATGACGAGCTTGTCATGGCTGACAAAAAGAGACTGGGCATAAAAACAGAGTGGCAGAGGTTCTAGCCAGCCCAAAGCGTTGGCTCGCTAATTTGGTTTTGGTATAGTATGAAGGCACTGCTCTCGGCATATTTTGATTATGGAGCATAAGTGATCTCGAGCCTCTATGTCCGACCCCGTCATTCAAGAAATCAAATCGCGTCTCGATATTGTGCCCTTTGTGCAGGGGTACGTTAAGCTGCAAAGGGCCGGCGTTAATTGGAAAGGACTTTGCCCGTTCCATTCGGAGAAGACGCCGTCTTTTATCGTGTCGCCTTCGCGCCAGACCTGGCATTGTTTCGGCTGTTCTAAGGGCGGAGATGTCTTCAAGTTCCTGATGGAGGTGGAAAATCTCGAATTTCGCGACGCCTTAAAAGCGCTGGCGGAACGCGCCGGCGTTGAGCTCCGGCGCGAGGACCCGAGAGTCCGCACCGAGCGGGAGCGGATGTACGCCATTATGGAGACCGCGGCAAAATTTTTTGAAGCCGAAATCAAAAAGACGCCCGCGGTTATAGACTATCTTACGCGCCGGGGCGTGAAGTTAGAGACGATTGAGGAATTTCGCATTGGCTATGCCCAGGACTCATGGGATGGGCTCTCGAATTTCTTGCGGGAGCGTGGATTTAGCGCCGCTGAATTTGTTGCCTCGGGATTAGGCATCAAAAGCGACAAGCGCGCCGATTCATACTATGACCGTTTCCGCAACCGCATCATTTTTCCCATCGCTGACGCGTCGGGGAAAGTGATCGGCTTTAGTGGGCGAATTTTTGAGCGGGGCAGTGCGCCGGCAGGCACAGAGCCAAAATACGTCAATTCTCCCCAGACGCTGATCTATGACAAGTCGCGCTCTCTCTACGCTTTCGATAAGGCCAAAGACGCGATTCGAAAAAATAACCGCTGTGTGGTAGTTGAAGGACAGATGGATGTGGTGCTGTCGCATCAGGCGGGGATCAAAGAAGCCGTGGCGGTTTCCGGAACGGCCCTCACCGCAAAGCATCTTGAGCAGATCCACCGTTTAACCGATACGCTCATCGCCTCATTCGACGCGGATGAAGCCGGCGAGACGGCGACGCGGCGCAGTCTTGATCTGGCGGCGGAGCATGACTTCAATAGAAAAGTGGCGATAATCCCTAAAGGCAAAGATCCGGCGGACGCGGTGCTGGAGAATCCTGAAACTTGGAAGGAGGCCGTCGAGAAGTCCGTCGCGCTCATGGATTTTTACTTCACGCGCGCGCTGAAGAAGTTTTCACTAAAGACCGCCGAAAGCAAAAAGGATTTCAGCCGCTATCTTCTGCCCGAGATTGCAAAAATTGGGAACCAAATTGAGCAAGCCCATTGGGTCTCGAAAATGTCCGAGCTCTTGGGCGTGAAAGAAGAAGCCGTGTGGGCGGAACTGGCCCGCTATCGGCGCGCCGTTGACCAGCCGGTCGCTTTTAGCGTAGAGTCTCATGGGCCAGAAAAACAGAAGGCCCAAAAGCTCGAAGAGCGGATACTCGCGGCCTACCTCCTGTATCCCGAGGCGCGGGAACTCTACCGGGGGCACGACCGATCACTGCTTTTTGCGGTGAGCCCTCATGGGGAGATTTTTGAGATATTAGAGAGGGAGAAACCCACCGAGGGCATCCCGGGATTCCTCGAGCGGGTGCCGGAGGAATGGCGGGGATACCTTGACCGCTTGATTTTCGAAGTCGAGGCCCTGTTCCAGAACGTGCCAGACGCCGAGGCGGAAATCGCGGCCTGTATTCGGGAAGTCGAGCGGGAGCGATTGAAGGAGCGCCTCATTATGCTCGCGGAATCAATCAGCCAAGCAGAAAAAGCCGAAGATCCCGGCCGCCTGCAGGAACTCTTAAAGGACTTTAAGGCGGCAACAGAACTTCTAGGCCGAATTTAAAAAACCAGCGGCAGTTTGCCTTATTGGTTATCTACCAAAGGGATTCAATGAAGTCAAAAAAGTCACGCGTGCGGCGGCGGAAACAGCGTCGCACGGCAAAGAAAATTCATAGAAAGCCTGTCAAGAAACGCGCGCAAGCGGGGAAGCGCGTTCGCACTGGCCCCCAAAGGCAATCCAAAGCGGCTCTGGCGCGGCAGACCATCGAGCAGAAAATTGAAAATCTGGTCAAGAAAAGCCGCGAGCGCGGGTTCATCACCTATGCCGAGATCCTGCAGGAATTCCCGACCATCGAGACGGATATCAGCACGCTTGAATCGCTCTATCAGAAGTTTGAGGACGCGCATATCGAAGTGCTTGAGACACGCGAGTTTTTGGATGTCGCTGGGGAGAAAGCCGAGCCTCCCAAGGGCAAAAAGAGAAAAAGGGAAGAGGAGGTTGATTTGGAGCATCTTTCTTCGGATTCGGTGCAGATGTACCTTCGCGAAATCGGCCGCATTTCCCTGCTGACCGGAGATGAAGAAAAGGAACTGGCGAAACGCATCGAACAGGGAGATGAGGAAGCCAAGAAAAAGTTAACGCAGGCCAACTTGCGGCTCGTGGTTTCGCTCGCCAAGAAATATGTCGGACGCTCGCCGCATTTAACCCTGCTCGATCTGATTCAAGAGGGGAATATCGGTCTCTTCAAGGCCGTGGAAAAATTTGATTATCACAAAGGGTTTAAATTCTCAACCTACGCGACGTGGTGGATCAGGCAAGCCGTGACGCGGGCGCTGGCCGATCAGGCGCGCACCATCCGCATCCCGGTGCATATGGTAGAGACAATTTCGAAGTATCAGCAGGTGAAACGGAGACTTCTGCAGGACCTCGGCCGGGAGCCGCTGCCGGAAGAAATTGCTTCAGAGATGGGTGTGGCGGTGGAGAAAATCCACTACATCCAAAAGATTTCTCAAGAGACGGTTTCGCTGGAAGCCCCGGTGGGGGATGACGAAGACCAGGATTCGACGCTGGGGGAGTTTATCGTTGATGAAAAAACGCTCTCGCCGTCGCAAGCCGCGGCCCGGCGGCTGCTTCGCGAGCAAGTTTCGGCTATTATTTCAGACCTGACGCCGCGAGAGCAGAGGATTCTTCGCATGCGCTTCGGCCTGGATGACGGGATTACCCACACGCTGGAAGAAGTCGGGAAAGAGTTTGGAGTCACTCGCGAGCGCATTCGGCAGATTGAGGCCAAAGCCATTGAAAAAATGCGCTCGCATAATTTGATACGAAAGCTTGAAGGATACTAGAACTAATAACAAATAACTAATAACGAATAACAGATTACAAAATGATATGAGACATATATTAAAAAGAGTCGCGGGAAGTTTATATGTAGTGTTTGGGGTCGTGCTAATTTGGCGAGGAACTTGGATTCTACTCGATCATCTGGATAAATGGCTCTTTGGCCACGAAACTCTAATATTAGCTGTGGTCGGCGTTATTCTTGGATTGATACTGCTCTATCTCCACGATCATAAGATTGATGAACTAGGTCACCTGTAGAGATTTAACTAGACTATTTAGGGCCATGGCAGAGAAAAGAAAGTATAGTGACCGGCGTGAATATATGATAAAGGCGGTCGCGAAGCGAAGAAAGAAACTCAAGGAAATGGCAATTGAATACAAGGGCGGAAAGTGCCAGATTTGCGGCTATAAAAAGTATTCCGGGGCGTTCGATTTGCACCATATTGACGCGAAGGAGAAAGAGTTTGGTATCGCAGCCAAGGGATACACTCGTTCTTGGAAAAAGGTTAAGGCAGAGTTGGATAAATGTATCTTAGTCTGTGCCAACTGTCATAGAGAGGTTGAAGCTGGTATTACATCAGTACCAAAACAGCATATCATTTGAAATTTTCGTTGTTTTCTTTATACTACACAGGTATTCCGGCGTAGCTCAGTGGTAGAGCGAGGGACTGTAGAAAATGCAGCTTTCTTGAGTAATCAGGATTGAAAAACGAGGTGAATTCGGGGAAACCCCAATGTGGGCAATCCCGAGCCAAGTCATTCTCCAGTTCTTAAGAGCTTGAGAATAAAAGGTGTAGAGACTATCCCTTAGGGGAGTACTCCGACGTGACGTCGGGGGAAGCGCCTCGGGTCCAAATTGGATCGTGATATAGTCCACTCCTAGAGCAATCTAGGGTTACGTGTAATCCCCAGGTCGCAGGTTCGAATCCTGCCGCCGGAGCATTGATTGAGATCGAGCAATCCGCCAGCTGGCGGATCGATTTCTGTTTTATTCGCTGGGTTTTTTGCGGCCTGCCCCGTAGGGTCGCGAAGCGACTCCTTCGGGGTTCGAACATGCGAAAGTATCTCGCCGGACACGAGTGAGACGGTTTTCATCGGCACAAGCGAATTTTCTAGCATTTTATTTAGGGATAGGCAATCCGATTTTTTGTAGCGGCAAATAATTGAAATAATACTGGCAACCTATAGAGATAACGTAGTCGAGTGTATCTTTATACGCTGGGTTTTTGAACCAATCGTTAAGAATGTAGATATATTCAACGTCAATATTTAGTGGCGCCATAAGTTTGCGATATTGTTTTTTCTTGAAATCACAGGTTTGTAGTTTTTCATCAACCGAGCCAGAGACTTTCTGAAATTTCATCTCAATAATAAAGAGGGTGTTATTTACGATTACATATAAGGCCTCGTCTGGAAAAAGACGCTTTGAAACTAATTTATGCCAGTCGATCTTTCTTTCAGACAACAACTTATATAGCCCCTGCTTGCGGTAACTGCGGGCTACTTCTTTGTTACGATAATAAATTACACCTCCTTTTGCAGAATAATCTTTGGCCTTTTTGAGAATTTCTAAAATATCGCGCTTTTTCTCAAAATTCAGCCCCGTAATGGTATTTCCACCTCCTTTGCCCTTGGTTATCATGATGTCTATTATATGCTGTATTTTTAAGTCAGTACTTTTCTCAGCCCGTCCATCAACATATTTCTTCCCGAATAATTCCAGTAACGAATATCTTGCTCGATAAAAAACCACTTTGCGGTTTTAAGCACTAAATCCATGGGTAGGCCCGGCAAATTATCATATCGTTTATAGTCTACCATAGCATCAGGCTCACTGCATTCATATACTTTTTCCAGCTCTTTTAATATATCTTTACTCATTTTTTTGTGTTGCAAAACTTTATTCTTTATATCGTTTGCCAAATCCTCGTGCTTGGGATTATCTTTACCATTCGAAAAAGTACAATTTTCAACATGAATTAGAAAATCAAACCCCAGCTTATTGAAGGCCGGCCTTGTTATATACACTCTATTGCCCGATCTTGAATCCTCAACAACATATTTATATTTAGTCGACAGTTCGCCCTTACCCTTACCAGCAACCTCTTTAGCAAACTCATTTATTGCTAATTTTCTTAATTTATTTCTATCGTATTCGTGATTGTCAGTTATTACATCTAGTTTAATTGTCAAATATATTTCAGGGTAAACAGTCATGGATCATTTATTGATTAAAGTTTTCTTAACACTCATGAACGATGATATTTATTTCTTAAATTATGATCCAATTCCTTAAACCGTTTAATAGATAAATT
>JACOZA010000030.1 GCA_016181565.1 Candidatus Sungiibacteriota bacterium | reverse complement strand
TTCCTGGGAGATGCCTCCACCGATCAGCTGACCATCAATGCCACCACCACTGTCCGCAACGGCATTGGTCTTTTGGGAGAAACATTCATCGGGGATGCCGCCACCGACTTTCTGACTGTTACAGCTTCATCCACCTTTGTCTCGCCGGCGGGCTTCATGGGCTCGGCCTTCATCGGGGATGCCAGCACGGATCTTCTCACGGTGACTGCCAGTTCCACCTTTGTCTCTAATGCCGGCTTTCTATCCAACCTCCAGATCGGAGACGCTCAAGCGGATCGGCTCACGATTAATGCGGGAGTGATTAATTATGGGAATTCTTCTACCTCGACTGTCCCTGAACTCGTCAACGCCTGGTCTATCGGAACCACTACCGCTGTCGGCAATTCCCCCATCCTCTCCATAGACGGAACCAATGGCAGAGTGGGGATTGGGACGACAAGTCCGTACGGCCTTTTCTCAGTCGAAATGGGCACCCAGAGCACCGCGTTTGCAGTGAGCGACCAGGGAACGACGAGTCCTAGCATCATGGTTAGCGGGAATGGACAAGTCGGCATAAATGCCGTTCCCACATTGCTCGACTCTCAGAAAGTGTTCAATCTCGGACCTGCGCCAGGCGGAACATACGCGTTATACACGACAGGACAGCAGTTTATATGGTCGGGCAGTGCGTCGCTCATTGCACGGGGCCTTGCTTCGACAATGTCATTTTCTACGGCAAACTTGGAACGCATGCGTATTGATGGTACCGGCCTCGTCGGCATCGGCACCTCAACCCCCGGCGCCAAACTTTCCCTTGCCGGTTCAGGAGGCTAACGCCTTCTCCTTCGCCACTTCCACCACGGCTGTCCCATTCCTCTCCTTGGATACAACCAACTCCCGCATCGGCATCTTAAACACCGCGCCGGGAGCCACACTCTCGGTCAATGGTACGGCTTCCACCTCGAACCTCACCGTTTCTTTGCTTAATGCGGCCGACTGCGATGTCAAGGCCAGTGTCACGGGAGTATTCTCCTGCGGGACTGACGCCACAGGCGGAGGCGGGGGACTTAATCCGCCTCTCTATCTTTCATCGGCCGCCCGCTTCGGTATCGGGACCTCCACCCCTGGCGCTTTATTCTCCATCGCTGCCACCTCTTCCACCCTCGCAGACCACACCATTCTCTACGGCCTGGATAACTTTGTCTTTGCCTCTTCCTCTACCTCCACTATCCCCACTGCACTCAATGCGTTTTCGTTTGCAACCTCTCCTACTGCGGTTTCCATCTTCTCTCTGGATGGCCTGAACTCTCGTATCGGAGTAGGAGGCACTTCAACCCCCGCTACCACTCTTTCCGTTGCAGGGAATACTTATCTTGATTCGAATGTCATAACTTATTCATCCTCGACCGCAGCCAATCTTACAGTGTCGTATCAGACATCGGCAACGTCTACTATTCCAAGTACGGTTAACGCATGGAGCATTGCCACTAGCATAACCGCTACTCCTGTAATTTCAGTTAATTCTTTGAACTCAAGAGTTGGAATAAATGTTGCTTCTCCAGGGGCTGCTTTGCAGGTTAATACTTCAGCAGAACCCGCTATACTCGTTGCCGGATCTGCGGGAAATGCCAGGGTTCAACTTAACCCAAGCGGAAGCGGTGTGGCGATTATCAATGTAGGAACCTCGGGTCGGCCTCTTCGATTCGCCGATAGTAGTAGTAACTCAATAGTTGAATTAGATACTTCCAATAGGTTTGCTGAACGCCTTCTCCTTCGCCACTTCCACCACGGCTGTCCCATTCCTCTCCTTGGATACAACCAACTCCCGCATCGGCATCTTAAACACCGCGCCGGGAGCTACACTCTCGGTTAACGGCACGGCGTCCACCACCAACCTGACTGTTTCAGCCCTTAACGCCGCCAGCTGTGACGTGAAATCGGACACTAACGGTGTATTCTCCTGCGGGACTGACGCCACAGGCGGAGGCGGGGGACTTAATCCGCCTCTCTATCTTTCATCGGCCGCCCGCTTTGGTATTGGGACCTCCACCCCCGGCGCTTTATTCTCCATCGCCGCCACTTCCTCCACCCTCGCAGACCGCACCATCCTTTACGGCCTGGATAACTTTGTCTTTGCTTCATCATCCACCTCAACTGTCCCCGAACTCGTCAACGCCTGGTCTATCGGAACCACCACGGCTGTTGGCAACTCACCGATTCTCTCGATTGATGGACTTAATGGAAGAGTAGGGATAGGAACTGCGGGACCTTTAACAAGGCTTATGGCAGTCGAAGATGGAACAGTACCCGAAGCGTTTTCCGCCACCCCTACTGTGTTCGGTATACAGCACACCGGAGGGGAGAATATGTTTGGGATTCGGGAGGTAAGCGCAAACCTGGAATTTGGTATCACTACTAGCGGAACACTTTGGAGTTTAGGCGCCGTAAGTAATCATGATTTGAGATTTAGGACAAACAATACTGACAGACTGTCAATTAAGAGTTCTGGCAACGTCGGCATCGGCACCACAACTCCGGGCGCAAAACTCTCTCTTGCTGGCTCTGGCGGCGCCACAGATAATCTTCTCTTTTCCGGCATCAACACCATCTACGCCTCATCCTCCACCTCCACGATTCCATCATCACTCGTCAATGCGTTTTCTTTTGCCACCTCAACTTCAGTTGTGCCACTTTTCACATTTGATACGACTAATACGCGGGTTGGAGTTGGAACCACAAGCCCGGCTAAACTCTTCTCGGTGAATGGCGACACCTATCTCGGCGCCTCATCGGCCTCAACTCTCACAGTTCATGCCGGGACCATTAACTATCCGATCTCTTCAACCTCAACCATCCTCAACTCAACAGCCTACGCTTGGACAATTGCTACCTCTACTTCCGCCACTCCGATTCTTGCCATCAACACCAATGGGGGACTCGCTACCACCTCACTCCGCGGGGGGTTAAGCGTTGATTCGGGAGCGGTGGAGTACGACTTCACCAGCGGTGCCTTATCTGCGGACAACTTCAATATTGGGGCCATGTCTTTTGATACGGACGCCGGGATTCTCTCCTGGGTGGATATGCCGGTGACCACCAATGCTACCGGGACGGTAATGAGCTACTCTGCGCAAATTGACGGCACCCCGATTCTGACAGTCTCTGCCGTAGCCAGAGGATCGGGCATGGTGGCTACCTCCAGTGTCGGCATTGGAACCACCACTCCCGCCTGGACACTCCAGGTCTCGAGTGCCACCTCCACCAATCGGGCCTTTATTGCTATTTCCGATCAGCTGGCCGGCGCCAATCTCAAGCACTGGACGCTTTCCTCCCAAGGCGGGAATTTCTATATTGCGACGTCGTCTGATGTATTCGCCACCAGCACGACCCCGCAGATCACTATTTTAAGCACGGGGCTGGTTGGAATCGGCACTTCAAGTCCGGCGTCAAAGCTCTCGATTGAAGGGACATGCGTTGATATAGGCGCCGGTTGCGCGGACTACGCCGAACTCTATCCCGCGTCAGAAGCGATCCAACCGGGCGATATTGTGGCGGTTGACCCATCAACCGCCGGATCAGTCAAGAAAGCGACGGCTTCAAGCACGGTGCTGGGAATTGCCTCAACTCAACCCGCTATCTTGATCGAGGAGTCGTCTCTGCAATTTGGACTAAGCCGGGAATACCCGAGGGATCCCGCCAGACCCGCGATTGCCCTTGCCGGCCGCGTGCCCGCGAAAGTTTCGACCGAGAGCGGGCCAATTCAAATTGGGGATCGCTTGAGCGCTTCCTCACTGCCCGGCGTAGGCATGTTGGCCACTTCGTCTCTCTCAACCGTTGGCATCGCGCTTGAACCATTTGACGGTTCCCAGTCAACCACGACAGAGATCGTGAATGGCCATGAAGTGAAAACCGGCAAAATTACGGTGTTTGTTAATCTGGGGCAGGCCAAACTGGACCAGGGTATTCAGCAAATTGCAGAAGGCCAAACCAATGGCTGGTCGGTTGACCAGACAAATGGCAAGGTTAATGTCAATTTCTTCGGCGATGTTAATCTTACCGGGAATAATTTGGTGAATGTGGCGCAGATTGTTTCGCAGAGCGGCCTTTGGAAAATTGACGCCAATGGACGCTTGACCGCGAAATTTGTGGAAACCGAGGGGCTCACCGTTGGCTCGGCGGAGAAACCCACCGGCATTACGCTTTTTGATCAAACCACCAAGGCGCCCTATTGTATTTCGGTAAATAATGGGTCGGTTGTCTCTGCTCTTGGCGAGTGCGGCGGGGTGCCACCTGAAGCACCGCCCCCACCGCCTCCTCCGCCGCCCGAGCCGCCACCGCCGTCCCCAGAACCGCCTCCGCCAGAGCCCCCCGCACTACCAGAAGTACCGCCTGAACCTTTGCCGGAGAATCCTCCCGCAGAAAATCCGCCCCCCGACGCGAATCCGCCCGATGCGACGCCAGCCGAACCAGCGCCGCCGCCCGCCGATGTAACGCCGGTGTCGTCTAATCTGTAAAATATTTTTTTTCGCATGCTTCTTATGTCTCGCGCGGCCATTATCAGTCTTAGTCTCATCGGCGCCCTCGCGGTTCTTGGCGCCGTGGTGCTTTGGTTCAAGACACCCGCTTCTTGGAATGTCCTGCCTACGCTTGCGGGTACGAGTACGCGTCAGGCGCCAGATGCTGGATGGTCTGATAAAGATCCTCGGGGCGGTATAAGTGCCGGCTCAAGAACAAGAAAAACATACACCGATCCGGACTATGGTTTCAGTTTTGACTATCCCGATGATTTGACCATAGGCAAGGTGCCCGGAGAAAAGGGGATAGCCATTATCGTACAGAAAACAGTGAGCGGGTTAAGCACGACCGGTTTTCAGGTATCGATCACGCCCTTCGACGAGCCCGATCAGGTCTTAACATCTGATCGCATTCATCGAGATATTCCTGATTTGACCGTTGGCGAGCCGCAAGAAGCGGTGATCGGCCAAAACCTGCATGTTTTAATCTTCTGGGGCGACGATCCGGGTTTGGGCAAAACGCGCGAGGTCTGGATGGTCAGGGGCGGCAATCTTTACCAAATTACAGCGCCGGCAGCCTTTGACAAGGAACTGGCGGGGATTTTGCAAACGTGGAGATTTGACTAAATTTAAAAAGGCAAATCTAAAAATGAAAAGCGACAAGGATAATTTCAAAACTGAACTCAAACAGAGAATGTATCAATGGACTCTGCGACTAATTGGTATGCTTGACCATTTGTCCAAAGAACGTAGCTCGGATGTTATCTCTAACCAATTGCTGCGAAGCGGTACAAGCGTGGCCGCCAATTACATAGAGGCGCAAGCTGCTTCTTCACGCAAAGATTTCATTAATTACCTTCATCATGCTTTGAAGTCAGCAAATGAGAGTAAATACTGGCTCGCACTGCTGCGTGATACAAAGAAGGCTGATCAAAATCAGGTTCAGGTGGTATTGGACGAATTAATCCAGATAGCAAATATCCTTGGCTCGAGTCTAATGACCTTGAAAAATAAAAGATAAAGATGAAAAAAGAAAAACAACAAGTAGAAGTTAAAAAGTCGCACAATTTTGCGTTTTTGATTGCACTTTTTAGTTTTTCATTTTTATTTTTCAATTTAGCTGCGCCAAGATCGGCGCATGCTGCTCTGCTGACTAAGCCCTCTCCGTCAAACCTGAGTCTTCTCGGCTACTGGCCGATGAATGAGGGGAGCGGAAGTTACGCCGGGGATTTCTCTGGCAACGGCAATACCGGCCTGCTGACAAGCGGGCCAACCTGGGCGCAAGGCAGGCGCGGCCAAGCCCTGAATTTTGACGGAGTGGATGACAGAGTCAGCCTGGAGGATGTCAACGCCTTCGACGGATTGGGGACGTATACCATTAGCGCCTGGGTGTATGCCGGTTCGGCGGGGGAGGGATCGGCGGGGCGAATTTATGATAAGCGAAATTCCGGTGCCACCGGCTTGCAGTTGAATATTTTGACAGCCAATGGCTCGACGACCGTTGCCGTGACTCATGATAGTACGACACGTAACGCCCAAGCCAACGCCATATCAACCAGACTATGGCAGCACGTGGTCGTCACCTACGACGGTTCTCTTTTTCCTAAGATATATGTTAACGGTGCCGAAGTATCGATCAGCTGCAGCGCTTCCTGTGCATTTGCCGGATTTACGGCGAATGCGGTGGCCGCCCAGATTGGGAACACCGCCAGCGAGGATGGCACCTTTGATGGTGTGATTGATGAAGTCCGCATCTATAATCGCGTGCTTTCGGCCAGCGAGGTCCTCGCGTTATATAAGTCTGGTGCCGTTACCCATAAACAGGCGCCAAATCTCGGCCTTGTCGGTTATTGGTCGTTTAATGAAGCAACCAGTACGCCTTATGCGGGGGATTCGAGCGGGAATCGCAATGACGGGGTGCTTACAGGCGGCCCCACACAGGTGATCGGCAAACGCGGCAACGCGCTCAATTTTGACGGGGTGAATGATTATGTGGATATTGCTACCACCACACTTTCAGGACAATTTGCGGTTTCTCTTTGGTGGAAGAATGCTGATAATGTTAGTACAAGAATGGCCATTGGTTTAGATGTTCCTGGGGATGGTGTAACGCAAAAAATCGGTGCAGCATCAAGCAAATTCTTTATTAGGGTAGTTTCGTCATCTGATAATACAATTGCATTGCCGTCTCAAGATGCGTGGCATTTTATCGTAGTTACGCGTGATGCTTCTAATAAAGTAGATTTATATATTGATAACGGTGCGGCCAATAGGTTATTTTCCGATGTGGCACAAATTGGTGACTTCACTCCCTCTTTAATTGGAAGTTCAGGAAATGATTCTAATCTTGGACAGGACTTTAAGGGTCTTCTCGACGAAGTCCGTATCTACAACCGCGCTCTCTCGGCCGGCGAAATCTACGCCCTCTACAAATCCTCCGCCTACGCCAACGTCAACAGCTCCCAAAACAGCAAGGTGAGAGATGGTCTGGTGGGTTTGTGGTCTTTCGACGGCATGGATATGTATACCACGGGAGGAGGCACTCCCACTACTGCAGTCGCCGATCAGTCCGGGCGGGGGAATGACGGCACATTGTCGGGTGCTGCGGCGCGCATTGCGGGCAAGATCGGCCAGGCCCTGCATTTTGACGGCTCAAGTGCTTCGGTATCTATTGGAACGCCCAGTATTTTGAATAATCTCGCCGCCTTATCGGTGAGCGTATGGATAAAATTCGATTCGACGACAGGGGATAAGAGGATTGTCGGCAAATGCACCGGCGCGACAAATTGCGTCGGCTGGAAATTACTTATTAACGCAACTAACAATCGAATTTTCTTCCGAGTCGATTATGATACACAAGATCTTATACACAACTCCAATAGTAATTTAGTTCTACCGGACGCTTGGTACCACATCGTGCTCACTTGGGATGGTTCGGCGACTGCCGCCAATGCGCGTATTTATGTGAACGGGTCCGAGGTAACCTATGCGACGGCAACCAACGCAAGCACCAACCGCGTGAATGACAGCACTACGAGTTTTATCATCGGTGCGGCCACCAACGGCTCCGACACTTTTAACGGATCAATCGACGATGTTCGCGTCTATAACCGCGTGTTGACGACAGATGAGATTAAGCGCTTGTACAACATGGGCCGCTAAGTTTTTAAAGCGCGTCAGCCCCTTGTTCGGCATTATTATATCTCGTTTATCAACGGAAACGCCAAAAGATAATCTGCATCCGATAACTTGCATAAGATAACTTACATCCAATAGCTTACATTCATGGATAACCTACATCCATTCCCAGACTGTGTTGTTTCGTCTCCTTGTACTAATAATACGCTATAGCGTATTATTAGTACCATACGAGATGCAATCATATCTGTACAGATATTACGCTATAGCATAAAATAAGTACACACGGATATGGATCTAAATCTAGAGACGTTAGCATGGAATTGATACGAAGCAGAGGAGGGGTGATGAGGGCTGTACTCACAGTGCTCGGGACAGGAGCTGTAATTTTACTGGCGGCGACGGTACCAAATGCGCTGATGGCGCTGAAGCCTTTTATCCAAAAGCGGCGGGGGAAAGTAAACGAACGTTCCTTAGAACGGGTGATTCAGCGGCTCAAAGGTCGCCGCATGGTCGAATTTGTGACACACAACAGAAAAACTGTGCTGCAGATTACTGAATCAGGGAGAAAGCGCCTTAGAGAGTTCGAATTTGAGCAAATGAAGCTTGCATTACCGAAGCCCTGGGATGGTAAATGGACGATAATACTCTTTGATATACCTGAATATAAAAAAACGGCTCGCGATGCTCTGCGTCGCAAATTGCAGCAGTTAGGTTGCTGCCAATACCATCGGAGCGTTTTCGTTCATCCGTCTGACTGCGCCGACGAAGTTGATTTTATCGCGGAGTTATTCAATGTCGAGCGTCATGTCATCCACTTTCGTACACCCTCGTTAGGCAATCAGGAATATCGGGTCCGGAAGTTCTTCCGTGCGCTCACCTGATTCTTTTAGATCAGCATTCGTTGTTTTTTATGTACACATTCTACGCTATAGCGTAAGATTAGTACTATAATGTTATGAATGTTATGCGATTAATTTATAATGTTGGCAGGAGTTTACTTGTTGTTCCACTGTTACTTTGAGGGAATGACGTGGACAAATTTAGCGATGCGGCGGCTGCCGTCGAAACGTTTCTTATGGCGCGTGGTGAACTTCACGGTTCCCGAAGCCGCTGCGTAGAGCGTGTCATCGCCGCCGGCGCGAACATTGGTGCCCGCAAAATAGTGCCTGCCGCGCTGACGGATGATAATGTTGCCCACGTCTGCTTTTGCGCCATCAGACAATTTTACCCCGAGATACTTCGGGTTTGAATCTCGCCCGTATTTAGCTGCGCCGGCGGATTTAGCTGTGGCCATGGTCGTGGGGTAACTTAGGAAGCTCTTTTAACCAATGAGGTATAATAACGCTCAAAACATGATAGCATCGTGGTTTATAAAGATCAAGACCTGGGCGGGGGAGTACTGGAGAGAAATCTTCTCGGTCATCTTGATAATGCTGGTCAGTACCATAAGCTTCGGACTTGGCCGTTTGTCGGTTGTCTGGAAACCAAAAGCGCCGATAAAGATATTTGAACCGAATAAAGAAGGTTTGGGATCCGCGTCTCAAGAAAGCCAGCTGTCGTCGCCGGAGAATCAAGCGCCAAGCATCTCATCAAAAGATGACGGCGCCTTTGTCGCCAGTCGAAACGGGTCAGCGTACCACTTGCTGGACTGCCCGGGCGCCAAGCAGATAAATGAAGAGAATAAAATCTATTTCTTTTTAATTGGGCCCGTAGCTTAGCCTGGTTAGAGCATCAGTCTTATATGACATAGTCA
>JACOZA010000029.1 GCA_016181565.1 Candidatus Sungiibacteriota bacterium | reverse complement strand
GATCCTCCTGCTGGGCATGCCCGCCGGAATGAATATCCATCATGCCGTAGTGGTAAACTTTGGCCCCTTGGCGGTAGATGATGTCTTTTAGTGATTGGACGGTGCGCTCATTCCCGGGAACCACCGATGAAGAGAAGATAACGGTATCGCCGTCTTCAAATCTTATAAAGCGGTGCTCGCGTTGGGCGATCCGCATGAGGACAGCGCCCGATTCTCCTTGGGCGCCGGTGCCGATGACCAGAATTCGGTTGGGCGGGTAATTTTCAATATCTCGGACGTCCACCAGCGTACCTTTCTTGATTTTGAGATATCCCAACTGCTGGGCAATGGCTACGTTTGATTTCATGGAGTAGCCCTCAATGGCGACTTTGCGGTCAAAACGCTCGGCTAAAGTGATGAGTTGCTGAATGCGTGACACTAGCGAAGCGAAAGTTGCCGCGATAATCCGCCCCTTGCTGTGTTGGAAAATCTCTTCCAGGTTTTCCTGGATGGTGGCTTCAGAGATCGAGTGGCCGGGCCGTTCGGCACCGGTCGAGTCGGACATTAAGAGCAATACTCCTTCCGAGGAGAGACTGGCCATTTTCGCGTAGTCGGCGGGGACGTCACCGGTGGGATTGTTGTCGAATTTGAAGTCTGCCGTATGGCATATGATACCGACGGGCGTTCGGATGGCTACGCCCACGGTATCCGGAATATTGTGATTGACGTGGAAAAATTCGACGGTAAAGACGCCCAGCCGCAGGACTGATTTGGTCGTCACTTGTTCTACGTTGATATCCCCCATGTGCTTGAAGTCCTCTTGACGCTTCAAAATAATGGCGCGCGTCAGCGGCATGGCGTAAAGAGTGGGATTTCCTATGTTGGGGACGATGTAGGGGATGGCGCCAATGTGGTCGTAATGGGCATGCGTGATAATCACGCCGCGAATTTTATGTTTGTTTTCTCGAAGGTATGAAGCGTTGGGGATAATGAAATCAATCCCCGGCATGTTCTCTTCAGGAAACTGAAGTCCGAGGTCAATGACCAGTATGTCATCACCGTATTCAAGAAACATGGCGTTTCTCCCAACTTCCTCCAGGCCCCCAAGGGGGACAACCCGCAGCACCCCCTCTTTTCCGTGCCGGAATTCGCGGACGGCCTGTGGGGCGCGGAAAGCCGACGGAGGATGACCTTCGGCGGGCTGGCGGCGCTGGACGAAGCCCCGACGCGGTGCTATTCGTGTTTTCATTTGTTTTTGATGTGGCCTTTTCGGGCGATTCGATCTCGACGTATCTCGAGAGAGAATCGACGTACTCCGGCGGCAGATGAGCATCTGCCAGATTTAATGCTAATTTTGGTATGAGATTAATTCCTCATGCGCTGGGAGGGAGAGTTGAACTCCACGGGATTGCTCCCACACGGCTCTCAACACTGCGCCTGCCCCGTTAGAAATGCCGCGGGTGGGAGTTGAACCCACACATCCTTACGGACATACGGCTCTGAACCGTACGCGTCTGCCAATTCCGCCACCGCGGCATTTCTAACGGGGTGCATCTGCCAGCTTGCCCCGTAGAGAACATCAGTTCTTGTATGGGGTTCCACCATCCCAGCTGATCTTGCGTTAGACCTATTTTATTTCGCTATAGAGCCGATCAATCGCAAAAAATTCTTTGTTATATGATTTGGGATTCTCTAAAAATACAAGCTGCTCTGGCCCGGTAGCAAGCGTGCGATACACCGGATTGAAGTATCCGTGGTACCAGTCTTTTTTCGGTTTGAGCTTCAAGAGGTCGGGGATACTTCTGTAGTTCCCATTGCGTTCTATTTCTATCATATTCGGATCGCGACTGGCAAGGAGGCGATAACCGCCCCCCTTAAGTTCCTGGAAAGGCCGATAATTATGGCCAACGGTCCCCTTAATGACATTAGAGATAATAAGCGGCGCATTTTCGGCGTTTATAGTGATGTGACCGAAATTAGGCGGTATGCAGATTTTCTCTCCCGGCCCCGCCTCAACCAAGTAAACCTCTTCCAGCAGCGAGGGTTCGGCCCCATATTTTTGAATAATCCACCGGCCCCTTCCCGCAAGAACTTCGTAGACCTCCGGATAATCGATCTCCGCGATGCGCGGGTGATAGTGGCCGGCAGTTCTGAAAAATTCATCCTCTCCTTCGCGAAAGTGAAATACGCCGGCTTGGATTGCGGTGAGATCATACCGCAGACCGGTTTTTTGAATACTTTCCGTATCATCCATCATCGCCACTTCATGGTAGACTCGATAAATCGTGTTTTGGGGAGTAGTCACGTTTTCTGATTGCAGGAAGGGAAGCATCTCGGCGCATGTCCGCGCGGTCATTTGCTTCACCCTGACCGTGTGGGGGTAGACGAGATTCATTCCCTCATCCATTTCGATGGGCAATCCGCTGAATGTTTTTAGATCCATAACGTGGCTCGAGGATAATTCCTTACGTATTTCAAATTTCAAAATACACGCTTAGTTTTGATATACCAGAGCCGCGCTGCGTTAAATCGCTCCGAAGGCAGCACCAGCGACTTCAAGTTTACGCCTTGCACGGTCGAGCGAGTAGCATAAGAATACACCGGGGAGTATAAGAAGATTGATGGGAAGTCACCCGCAATGACGTCTTGAAATTCTCTGTAACGCGCTTCGGTCGCCGAGCGGTCAGTCATGCGGCGGGCTTCTTCAAGAAGTGAATCGACTTTTTTCGAATGATAGAGGGCGATATTAAGACCCGGATCTTTCAGCTGTGAAGAATGCCAGAAGGCGAAAGGATCCGGATCATGGCCGAAAATCTCTCCAAAGAGCAGCGCGTCGTAGGCTCGAGGGCGGATAACGCTCGATTCCAATTCGTTAATCGGGATGGTTTTTACTTCAGTCTCGACGCCAATTTGTCTCCAGTAATTCTTAATCATGTTGGCGCTCTCGGCAAGATCACGCCAATCTGATGTGGCAAGAACGATTTTCAGGGGGGTAGGAGATCCACCGCGCTTGGCAGGCTTCTTTTCGCGCAGACCATCGTTATTTAAATCCTGCCAGCCGGCTTTTTCCAGCATGGCGCGGGCGCTATCCGGAGCAAAGTCGGCAGACGGGATATCAGGATTATATCCAAATGTGCCCGGAGGTATCGGGGATTCAATGACTGTCGCTCCGCCGCCGAGAACGCTTGTGATCAGCTCTTGCTTATCAATGGCCATGGCCAGTGCTTGGCGCACCGCGCGGTCGGCGAGCGCCGGATGCGCCTCATTCAAAAATACCGCGAGAATCCTTGGGATGCGTATTGCCGAAACCGCTGCCCCCAGGTTTTTTACACGCTCCACGTTCTTTGACGAGAGAATGCTGATGCCGTCAATGTCTCCGTTTTGGAATGCTTTGAGAAGATCCTCCTCGGTGTTGTAAACTTTTAACTCAATCGTTTTGATGTACGGCCCTTCGAGATAAAACGTATCGACCGCTTTCAGTACGTACTTGGTAATTACTCCGTCGCTATTTCTTTCAAAGTTCGAAAAACGGTACGGGCCCGCTCCCACGGGTTTCAGGTTCGCTTCAACCAGAAAGGCCGCCTCCGCAGGAACTCGTTTCCAAATGTGCTGCGGGATAATTGGGAGAGCAAGGTTCTGAACAAAGGGAGAATACGGCTGATGCAGTACGAAGCGGACTTCATACTCGCCCAGCCGTTCAATAGTGACTCCTTGCCAATTGGGCCGTAAAGAACTCTTATAGGCTGGGTCTTGAATGGTTTTCACGGTGTAGACGACATCATCGGCGGTGAGCGGTTGGCCGTCGTGCCAGCTGACGTTTTTCTTCAGTGTCACCACGTATGATTTGCCATCCTCCGAGACGGAGTACTCTTCGGCAATTTCGGGTTGTAATTTATCGTCGGCATCGTAATAGAAAAGGTTTCCAAAAATAAGTGCTGAAATATCTCGGTCGGTATCGTTGTCCGAGAGAAAGAGAGGATTGATGCGTTCGGGCGGGCGGATCACGCCTTCTCTAAATATGCCTCCGGCCTTCGGCGCGGCTTTCGTGATTTTAATAAATCCTAAAATCGCTGCCGCAGATCCGGAAATCAGCGCGAGCGCCACAAAAAACGCCAAAAGTGCTCGTTCGCGCCCCCCCAGAAGATGCGGGAGATAGAGCCAATCACGGATGGAAAGAACCCCGAAAGGATTAGTGGGCAGCGGCGGTTTCGTTTCCGGCGCCGGCTGCATCTGAATGTCTGGTGTCATTTAGGGAAGTGAAAGAATTATGGTGAGAATCGCCGAAAGCGCGAGGAGTACGGCCAGAACAATAGTGCTGCGGAATATGATTTTTTCTACGCCGCGTTTGGTGCGATAAATGTTTCCATCTCCGCCAAAGGCGGCGGAAAGACCGCCACCGCGCTGTTGCAGGAGGATCGAAACAATCACGAGTATCGATAAAACAATCTGTATGATAGGTAAGAATTGTGCGAGTAGCTTCATAATATCCAACAGCGCTTTTTAGAGATTAGATAATCGAATTGAGAATTCCAATAATAATTGATGCGATGAAAGTTGTTTTTAAATCCGCGATGGTGATGGCGGGAGAAAGATTATCGGCGATAACGAGCAGAACAAAGTTAATGACAATATTAAAGAGTCCAAATGTAATGATAATGAAAGGAAATGTGACGAGGCGGAGGAGAGGCTTCAAGAGTCCGTGTGCGAGAGCCAAGAGCACCGCCCCGGCCAGCATCGCTTTCCATTCAGCCGCGACCATAAATCCAGGCAGGAAGAGGGGAATCAGATAAAGCGCCAGTACATTGACACCGATCCGAAGCAGGAACTTAGTCGCGAAGTGCATCGCTCCTTACAATACTAAAGCCGTGGGGGATGGTCAATCGTGGATAGCGGATAGGGGATAGCGTATAGAGCTTGGAGCCGGCGCGGAATAACATATTCTGGCTTACATAAGCTATTTTATGATTATTTTATGGCTTGAACCGGTGCCAGCTATTGACAAGCATTATATAGTATGCTATACTGCAACCATAAGACTGAATGACCGGATTGGCCCGCCTTCTCCGTCAGCCGACGGATTCAGCGGGGCAAAGCAGACGGGATCGCAGTTTGAAAACTTGGAGAACTAAAGACTCGAAGGAGAGCGAGGCTAGTGTTCTATAAAGGGTGGCATTAATACATTTATATGTACCGCTTCGGCGGTTTAAGCCATACCGTGAACGGCTAGGAGAGCTTTCTTCGAATGTTAAATCGAATAAACTTCTTCTGGCCGTTTTCGTTTGCCGTCGGGCAAACGAAAACGGTCTGCCCTCCACAGTTTTGCGCTAAAGAGGGCCTGCCCTCCGAATCCGCCAGCTGGCGGAGTAGGAGGGCGGGAGAAGGATGACGGAGACCACTGTGATAGATGGCCGCAAATACTTGGTGTGTCTTTACAGCCAGCCGGCCGCCGCCATCCTTCTCCTCGCGCTCGGCGCGGATGGAGAATTGACCCTGCGGTAAGGGGGAATGAAATGCCGCCGCACATGGTGTGTTGGCGGAAAAAATGTTCGGAGCCCCGATACTGGGGTGGGGAGGGAGTAATGAGGGTCGTAGAGAATTGTCCGGGTATGAGAATCAGATGGATCAGAGACAAGATGGGAAAGTTCCGGGCAGAATGGACTCCTGTGCACCTAGTGAATGATGATGGGTGTTGGGAGTCGACGCTGGGTGTGGTTCTGGTTCCGACTCGGGAGACCGAGCGGAACGTGTGCGGCCGGCACACGCAATCTGCCCCCACCTGTCGAGGTGGGACGCTCGGATCGCCGAGTGGGCAGCCGCCCACCCGGTAGAATTCGAGAGTTCTGTCCTGAATAACGAGGGACTGGACTCAAACCTCAGGCCCTCCGAATGGGCCATGCAGGAGACATACTGGACATCGAGGTTCCCATGGGACCTCGACAAGATGCGCCAGTTTCTCAACAGTGAGCGGGAGGCGCCCCCGAAGACCAACTTCATGGAGTTGGTCGAGGAGGAGCGCCGCGTGGGCGGCGCTGCGGCTGCCCGTGAGGCAATCGTGGCGATGAGTAAATTTATCGCCCGCTCTTACGACCGGGAGGACTAACCTGCGCATAACGCGCAGCGGGAAGTAACTGGCGGGCCGACGTCATTAGGCGCCAGCGACAACTTGTACCAACGAGATTTGTCGCGGATGCCATCGGCCACGAGGAGGGGGAGAACGGATGGAGAAGATCTCATCCGCCCCCTCCTCACTTCAACCGAACTCTCGAGCCACTGGGGCTGGAGGGTTTTGAGAGGGAGTTCATCGAAATGTCTTGGTTCGCCACATTGCGGCGGGAAAGGAAAAGTTGATGAGAACCTTGATAGTCATCATCATCGTACTCTCCGCGTGGGGCTGCACATCGCAGCCGGCGGAAGAGGCGCCTAAGGCCGAAACGCCAAAGCTCGCAGTCGCGGCGCCAGCGGTGCAGGAGGACGTACAGGCTGGCGAGAAGCAACGCGAGCAGCGACGAGAGATGTATCTTGCCGAGACGCGCGGCCGCGACATTGCGGTAGCCAAGGAGGCCATCGCGCGGTTCAGCGGTCATGGTAGCGACTGGGCCGCCGTCGTGAAGGGTGGTGTCTATGGTCCGTCCGCGGACCTCTGCTCGCAGATCGAGGCGCTTCTCGAGCTGCGTTCGTCCGTCTTCGGGCGGCTTGATGTGCAGCACGAGGATCGCCTGCCAATCAGCTGGCAGGAGATCGGCATCGAGCGCGTCGAGCTCTGGAAAGAGTTCGCCGCGGCCTCCAAGAAGGCCGCGGCCACTCTATTCACAGTTTACCGCCGGCCGCACGCCGATCGGAATGCGGATTGCGGTCGTGGCGAAGGCTCGTGGAGATTCGACGACCCAGGGGAGGTGATGCAGCGCCTTCTCTGGGTTATGGAGGGGGCGAAACTCTCTCCCGCGGACATTGGCACCACGGCCAATGCCATGCGGACTGCGCTCGTCACGGACTACCGGGCCTACATCGCCTTGTATCGCGGGATGATCGCCCGCGGAGAGGCGAGCGGCTCGGACGGCGGCGGCGCGATCATTAGCGCCGTCCGCGACGCGGAGCAACTCTGGGAGATTCCCCGGAGCCAGCTCGGTCTCACCGCCGGGGAGAAGCAAATACTCCCCGAGCGCTAAAAGCGTTAGGGGGAGTAGAAAGGAGGTGGTCTCGGGGTGTTATGACCTAACTCGCTGACAACCGACTGAAGGCGCCGACCGGGTTCGTGTGCTGACCGGCTGGGGGCCTGAAAACGCCCAGCAATCGAGCACTCCTTGAGATGGAGGTTAATCTCGCGGGAGGGTTGCGATCAGATGTTCTGAATCGCAACCCTCCCGCCTTCAATCGAATCCTTGAGCCACTGGGGCTGGAGGGTTCTGAGAGGAGCTGACAGGTGCAGCATCTAAAAAACGATCGTTTTATAGTTGATACACCACTTTTTAACTTTGTTTCGTTGTCGCTATAAAGCTGTTGGTGAGTTGCGATATTTGGGGACGTAGCAATTTTGTCTTTGGCGGTTTACCTGCCT
Organism: Candidatus Sungiibacteriota bacterium; assembly: GCA_016181565.1. Taxonomy (GTDB): domain Bacteria; phylum Patescibacteriota; class Minisyncoccia; order Sungbacterales; family JACQCQ01; genus JACOZA01. The sequence goes on along the minus strand of JACOZA010000029.1, from coordinate 5,925 downwards.
TTCACGAAATGCTCTCTCCTCACGCTATTGCTCCTTTCATCATTGCGCTCATCAATAGCTTCATGGCGATACGAAAAATCCCTGGCATGGCCAAGGGATTTTTCTATTTCGTTTTTTCTCTAATGATTTTCGCCAAAAGAAAAACACTCTTACCGCTCACACGCTTCCGTTTCCGTTCCGTGTGCTCCGCCCGCCGCTCCGACTTATGGAGCTTTTGTCTTCTCATAAGATGATCAATTTCCTATTTTAATGTTACCATTTTCTATTTCAATTGTCTGTGTAACCACTTCCTTACGATCGTGAGGAAGTGGTTATATGTTGTTTTTGTGCCAACTGATTGGAGGGCATGCTTAGAAAATATGCTGGGACAAGTTGAAAACTTTTCGCAGACTTTTTTCTGCTGTAATGGATTCTGCAAGAATGTGATGAACATACGATTGGACGCCAAAGAGCCCCGCGATGAAATCGATTTCCTCTCGGCAGTTATACGGCCAAACCCAGAGACTTTTTTGAATCTGAACTGCTCCAAGGCGCTTTATATTTTCACGCAGAGCATCTCTGCCGGATCGCTTTGATTCAGGAATATCAAACGCAATTATTCTCCATTTGTGATCCCATCGGCTGGCGCGAGGAAGTTTTAAGGTATGTAGACGATTTTTGTGCGCAAGATGCTTGCCCCGATTGGTTAAAGTTAGGTGTATTAGGCTGTTTGCCACAGTTGATCTAACGAGGTTCTCGTCACGTAAAAATAATATTTGCTTTCTTAAGCGGTAATGGCTTTGACGAGTCGCTAAAGGTCGGTGGAGTAATTTTGCTAAGCGTCTAGACGAAGTGCCTGACACTCCAATTGCAACAGCTAACTCTCCCGCCTCAAGGAGGACAGCAAGGATGGCTTTGGCATATTCAGGGAGGCGAGGCATAGGATAGTGTGTAATCACTATTATACGATCGTGGGGAAGTGGTTACACCTATTGATATCCCCAAATATTTGTGGAAAAGCAAGTTAGGATTTAATATTAAGAGTCGATTTGCGTCGGAGGAGATGGTGGTAATGGCGGACAAAGCGGTGGGATTCGTCGCGGACGCGCTGGAGAAAATACATCACGGGCGGAGGCAGAGATTTGATAGGCATCGGTTGGGCTCGGCCGGCGAAGTGCAGTAAATCCTCGTTTTGGCCGGCGCCGGAGGGGGCTCGGGTGAAGTGCCGCCGGGGGGGCTTGGAGAGCGCAAGCATCTTGATTTTTCTAAAGGCTTTAGCATTCAAGAGCGGGAGTACAGCATTCAGTTGCGGTTTTCCGCCGTCAATTAAGATTAAATCAGGATATTCCCATTCAGAGTGTATGAGCCGCCGCCGCAGGACTTCGCGATGAGACGCCACATCATTCGGCCCCGCCACAGTCTTAATTTTGAATTTCCGGTATTGCGATTTATCTGGCCGGCCGTCATAAAAAACAATCATCGAGGCGGTTGAATCCGTCCCGGAGATATTAGCAATGTCATAACCCTCCACGCGGCGGATGGGGTCGCGGGTTTTCAATAAACTTTGCAAGACTCGCTCAATCTTGTGATAGGGGATTTCTGCGCGCTGGTGGGTGGCGATACCGCGATGTTCATGAAGTGATTCGAGCCCGTATATTTGGTCGCGCAGTTTAGCGGCGCGCTCAAATTCTTGTCTCCGAGAAGTGTCGCGCATCTCTTTTTTTAGACCCTTAAGTAGAGCATGGCGTTTACCGGAGAGAATTGAAACTACGGCGCGGACATTTTTTTGATACTGGCCAATCTCTTCCTTTGTGGCTATACGGCCTTTCTCGCAGCAGTATCCTGGGCAGCGTCCGATCTGGGCGTTCACACATTTTCCATAATGCGGTTCTTTACACGTGCAGTAGGGGAAAATGCCGCGAAGCATATAGAGAGTTTGTTTGAGGGTCGAAGACTCGACAAAGGGACCGATAAAGGTAGGTGCTAGGTGATAGGGGATAGGTGATGAAGACTTGTTAAGACGTTTCCCCCGCCACCTGCCACCTGTGACCTGTCCCCTCGTTAATTGGTGTGTTAAATAAAAGCGGGGAAATTCTCCGCGCGTGATGCCGATATAAGTAAAACTCTTATCATCCCGCATCAGGATGTTGAACTTAGGAACGTGCTTCTTAATCAGTTCCGCCTCTTTGATTAAGGCCTCAATTTCCGACGGAGTCTTGATAAATTCGATTTTCGTAGACTCTCGACGCAACTGATCGATTTTCCATCCGGCGTTTCTTTTAAAATATGAAGACACTCGTTTTTTTAAACTGGCGGCTTTACCCACGTAAAGAGGCGTCTTATCTTTGCGGAAGATATATACGCCAGAGTTTGTAGGGATTAACCTAGGTTTTTTTAACATTGGTATTAGTATACAACATGCGGCTAGTATTGATTTCTCTTGACACTGGCGGTACAATAAAGAACTTGTTGTATGCCTCGAGGATCTGCTAAAAGCAAGAATTCTAAAAGCGCTCGCACCGATCTCATACGTATCCGGGGAGCGCGAGTCCATAATTTGAAGAACATTGATGTTGATCTCCCCAAGAATAAACTTGTGGTTATCACCGGCATATCTGGTTCCGGGAAGTCATCACTCGCGTTCGACACCATTTACGCGGAAGCCGAGCGAAGATACGTGGAGTCGCTATCGGCATATGCTCGACAGTTCTTAGGGGTCTCCGACAAGCCCGATGTTGATTCCATCGAAGGATTATCGCCGGCCATCGCCATTGATCAAAGAAGCGTGCCGCGAAACCCGCGCTCGACCGTAGGTACGATTACAGAGATTTATGATTACTTGCGGATTTTATTTGCTCGCCTGGGAAAACCCCATTGCCCCCAGTGCGGCAAGCCCATCGGCCGCCAGACCGTGGGTCAAATTATTGACCATGTCCTTAAGGCTCCCAGGGGAACCGAGATTCAAATACTCGGCCCCTTGATTCGCGGCAAAAAGGGCGAGCATCACGGCATATTGGAAGAGGTGACGCGCGCTGGTTTTATCCGGGTGCGGATTGATGGCGTAGTGCATCGCCTCGAAGAGGCGCTTGAGCTCTCTCTGGATAAGAAAAAGAAGCATGCGATTGAAGTTGTGGTGGATCGGGTTGAAATCGACAGAGGGCTTGAACGGTCGCGGCTGGCTGATTCGGTAGAAACAGCATTAAAGATCGGGAAGGGTCTTTTGATTGTCTCAACGGCTCCACTGAAAAAAGGCGATGAATGGAAAGACGAAACGTTTTCCGAACAGTTTGCCTGTACCGAGTGCGGCATCAATTTGCCTGAAATTGAGCCCCGAACTTTTTCATTCAACAGCCCCTATGGCGCGTGTCCCGCCTGTACGGGGTTGGGCTCCACGCTTGAGGTTGACGAGGGGCGGGTGTTCCCGAACTTGAGGTTAACGCTGGCCGAGGGCGCGATTGCTCCCTGGTCGCATGCCTCGCATCGCGTGGGGCGCCAGTCGTGGTATTGGTGGATGCTCGAGGATCTCTCAACGCGCCATAAGTTTTCTTTAAATAAGCCGGTCGCAGAGTTGCCGAAATCAGTGGTGGGGCTCATTTTATACGGCGAGTCCCCGAAGCTGGGCGAAGAAGAACGCGGCGGCCGGTTTGAAGGAGTGGTTCCAAACCTGAAGCGCCGATGGAAAGAAACTGATTCTGAATGGACGCGCGCTGAGATTGAGAAATATATGGTGGTGCGCCGATGCCCGCTTTGCCAAGGCAGGCGCCTCAAACAAGAAGCGCTGGGCGTTACTATCAATCAAAAAAACATAGCTGAAGTAGCGGAGTTCACCGTTTCTGAAGCGGCAAAATTTTTTGATGCATTCATCTCGAGCGGATTGAAGGTAAGTGAACGTCGAGTTGGAGATCCGCTAGTGAAAGAGATTGCTAAGCGACTGTCTTTTCTCATAAACGTGGGACTTCATTATTTAACACTCTCGCGCGAATCAACTACGCTGGCCGGCGGTGAGGCCCAGCGGATTCGTCTGGCGACCCAGATTGGGTCGCGCTTGACCGGAGTCATTTACGTTTTGGACGAGCCGTCAATCGGACTTCATGCGCGCGATCATCACATGCTGATTGAGACTATCAAAGAACTCCGCGATCTGGGAAATACCGTGATTGTGGTCGAGCACGATGCCGAGACTATGCGCCAAGCCGACTGGATCGTTGATCTGGGGCCCGGCGCGGGGAAACACGGCGGGCAGGTGATTTTTTCGGGCAATGCTAAGTCTCTTTGGAAAGCCAAAACTCTCACTGCCGACTATCTTTCCGGAAGAAAAGAAGTAAGGATTCAGCACGGCAAAGAACGTGACGGCAGCAGCAAATTTATCGAGATACGGGGCGCGCGCGAGCATAACTTAAAAAACATAAACGTTAAAATTCCACTGGGGAAGTTTGTGTCAGTCTCGGGCGTTTCCGGATCCGGCAAATCAACTTTAATTAACGATATTCTTGCCAAAGCCCTGCTAGCCAAGCTCTATAAAGCTCACACCATTCCGGGTGCGCACGAATCAATTAGGGGTATCGAGAATCTCGACAAGGCTGTAGTGGTTGATCAGTCGCCGATTGGCCGCACCCCGCGTTCCAACCCCGCAACTTATACGGGCGTCTTTGGTCTTATTCGCGACATATTCTCCAAAACCAATGAGGCGCGCGTTCGCGGGTACGGGCCGGGACGATTTTCATTTAATGTGAGAGGGGGGCGCTGTGAAGTTTGCGAAGGGCAGGGGGTGAGAAAGATCGAGATGTATTTTCTGCCGGACGTCTATGTTGAGTGCGAAGAGTGCCGCGGCACGCGCTATAACAAAGAGGCGCTTGAAATTGAATATGACGGAAAAAACATCGCTCAAGTGCTGGACTTCACGGTTGAGGAGGCGTTAAAGTTTTTTGAAAGAATTCCGCAGGTCAGACAGAAGTTGAAAACGCTTTCCGAAGTGGGTCTCTCCTACATCAAGTTGGGCCAGCCAGCTACGACGCTCTCGGGGGGTGAGGCGCAGCGCACGAAACTGGCCACCGAACTCTCACGCCGCGATACGGGCAGGACACTTTATATTCTTGATGAACCAACGACCGGTCTTCACTTTGAAGACACTAAGAAATTATTGACGATCTTGCATGCGCTGGTCGAGAGGGGAAATACGGTGCTTGTGATCGAACATAACCTCGACGTCATCCGCAATTCAGATTGGGTGATTGATTTAGGACCGGAGGGGGGAGAAGGCGGCGGCGCCGTTATTGCCGAAGGCGTCATAAAAGACATTATTTCAGAGAAGAAATCCTATACCGGGCAGTGGTTAAGTAAAATCTCTTGACTCGATATTGGGATTGATTATAATTAGCACTCGTAGGAGTTAATTGCTAATTTTGGTTCTTAGTTGATAGTTGATGGTTTTGGTTATTAGTTTATCGTTATTGTTACCGGTGACTGAAACTTAAACTAGGAACTACCAAACTAGAACTATCAGCGAAGCGCAACTAATAAACTAAAAACTGTAACTATGAACATACGACCACTCGGCGACAGAGTTCTCATTGAACCGCTGTCCGATACTAAAGAAGGAAAGACGAAGTCGGGATTGTATTTGCCGGAGACTGCGTCAAAAGAACGGCCCGAAAAGGGGAAAGTAATTGCTGTGGGGCCGGGCAAGCTGGATGATAACGGCAAACTCCGTCTGGTGGGAGTGAAAAAGGGCGATGTAGTGCTCTTTACCAAGTACGGCCCCAACGAGATTAAGGTCGACGGCAGGGAGTATCTGATTGCAAAGGAGGAAGATATTATTGGAGTAATCAACGAATAACGAATTAAAAACAAATAAACGAATTCGAATATTCGAAAATGATTTGATATTCGTTGATAAATCACTATGGCCAAGCAAATTCTATTTCATGAGCAAGCGCGCGAATCCTT